>JBDRBD010000139.1:0-9237 GCA_043823025.1 Candidatus Omnitrophota bacterium
TTTTTTTACTCTTTTTTTCCCACCTTAACACAAAGTTATGAAAGAAGTTACAGAAAAAAATACAAGAACTAAAGGACGTCTGAAACGCCCGCTGTTGAAACGGGTTATCTCTTTCCTCATTGCAGAAGCTTTTCTTGTATCCGTTTTTGTTCCGGCGTGGGCCAGTCCTACCGAGTTTTTACGACCGAAAGCAACAATTCCTCCCGGGCTCGCCGACGACTTAGGGACTGCCCAGGACGGCGGACTGAGGGCCTCCGACGGCGGGGAAAAGGCGGTTCCCTTCGCCATCACCTATACGGGCCACACATGGGTGGAACCGCGCGTCAAATTTATAAATATTTCCAACGACGAATTGCGCTCTGCCATTGGAGATGCTTTTTACAATACCCCGTTTTTGGAAGATACGTTGAAAGCTCTTTTGAAGGATCCTTCTTTCAACCGGAGGGATATTTCGGAGGTAAAAATAACCTACGGCGACGTAGAAAACCTCATCAGCCGATTTTATCTTGTTGAGGTCACCCATTCAAAAGGCACAAGCGAGTTCGTCTTGGATGTGGACCGTGATGAATACGACCCTTCCGGTAACAAGCTCCCCAGAACCTTTATCATTTTGGAAAACCTCAGGCAGGCCTACGAGGCTGACCCCCGCTATACGATTCAGCCCTATGCCAGGGCGGTGGGAAAAGTCAACGCCAAAACGTCGAAAGGAATACGGGAAGTTCAAGTGGCCATGACCACCAAAGAATGTTTGAAGGGGTGGGACAATGCGTATCTTATTGACCCAATGGGGAAAGGCCGTCAGGAATGGAGGATCCGCCCGCTTCACAAGGCCTGGCAGATTAACGAAGAAATAGATTTGTTCCTGCAAAAGATAATCCAGATCGTGACCTTCTATTATGTGAAGCTCAATCAACGAGCGATCGATTTTATCATCATGCACGGCGATTTCATGCTAAGTCATCCTGAGTTGGCTCATATTTATGAGGTCGATGCGGAGGATTATATAGCCCAATTCATGGATTCAACGTACACCGAGCTCAAAGGTGCGTCTCGAGATGTGAAAATCGTTTCGATGTGGGATCTTTTGCCGATGACGATTCCGGAATTCGTTCAGCATCTCTTGACCTATGAAGACCTCATCAATCCGAACGCGCCGCGGCGCGAAGGAAAGCTGACAAAAGAAAGAATCTTTCTTGACCCGGAGATCGTGTGGCGGGGAATTGAGGATGCGCTGGTGGAAATCTACGGCGAAAAGAAGGGCCAGGAAGAGCTTTCACGCTGGAAAGAGGCCTGCGCCGACCTTACAGTTCCTGCGGCGGCGAAGGACGGAGGAGATCAATCCGCCGCCTGGCCCGAATTTTCATTCAAGGGGAAAACGTCTCGGAAGGGAATGGAGCACTGGGAAGGATGGATGCAGGCCGGCGGGATGAAGTTCAAGGTTTTCTTTGGTTCTTCCGATGAAACGGCACTTTTTCAAATAAAACATCCGCGCACGGGAGAACTAATTGCCGAGACAGAATGGAATCGGGGTGAAAGACCGTGGCTTCAATCCATGGTTGTACATGATGAAAAATACCTCGGCTTGCATGCAAAGGTTCGCCTGGCGGATATCCTCATGGCCGTTCGGGTAGCGGATATCGCACAGCACGGATCAAAACTTGAAAAGATGACCAGTTCCCCTGTCCTGCGTCCTACGAATGATTCTTATCCTGCCTCACTCGGCATTTTCAGATTGTATGAAAAGTTGGGAATGAGGCCGGCCGTCAAGATACTGTCGAAATGGGCTGGCCGGATTAAAAGGAAACACGCGAAACTTTCGCTTGAGACAACACTCCGTCAGCATTATTGGGGCGGAGAAGACGTTCCGCATCTCAGGATCACCTATAATGGCCCTGATTTGTTGGACACGTCTTTTGAGGAATCTGAAATTGAATTATTCTTTGTCGAAGAAGATGGGCGCGTGATCGAAGACGGAGGAATCTATGGGCGTCTCTCAAAAGACCCCGGACAACTTGAGGCGATCCTGCGCAGACTTGCAGAAGGGAAGCGCACCGCTTCGTTTGAAGGGAGGACTTATCGCGTCTGGGCAGGAGGCGTCAGTCATGAGGTTGTTCCCGAAGAGCTTCCGCGCCTTCGTCAAATCATTGCGTCATTCCCGCATCTTCCCTGGGCGCCTGAAGCGGCTCCTGACCGGGAAGCGCGCGACGGCGGCGTCAGGCACTTTGAGCAACCGTCCCGTCGGGCCCTCATTCCGCTCCAGTCTCTTTGACCTTCCTTTATTTCGGATGGAGTTTCCGCCTTAACGCTGTGAGATTCATGACGTCTTCGCGGTTGTAGGCCAGGAGACGCTGAAGCGCTGTCTGGTCGCCCTTGCGACAAAAGCGGCGCCAGAGTTGGACAGCCATCCACCCGTCGATATCCTGGGTGATACGCGGGATTTCGAGAAGCCGCTCCACGCCCTTGAGACCTCCATAAAGCCCTTTTTCCCAACAGCGGTACATTAAATCCTCATGCCGGCAGCTTTTTTCAATCGCGACGCCGGTTTTTTCCTCAATGAAGGGAAGGTCGAATCGTGTGCCGTTGTAGGTATAGAGGGTGTCAATGCCGGAAAGGGCCTTTCTGAGGGAACGGGCTGAAATTTGGCTTCCGTAGGGCTGGTAAAAGGCGGATTGATTCCGGCCGTAGACGACATAGAGGCCGATGACGGTCAGCTCCGCAGTCTGCGGGCTGAATCCGGTTGTCTCGATGTCCAGATATCCGTCAACGCGACCCATCGGGTTTTACTCCACAAAAATCCATTATACTTGACATCTTCTTTAAAAGTCATAAGAATAAATGAAAGGAGCGTCCGCTCATGCGATTTTCGCCTTTCAAAACAGGTTTTACGCTGGTCGAAATCATGATAGTCCTTGCCATTGTTGTTGTATCGGCCGCATTGGCGATCCCCGGGTTATTGCGGGCCCGTCACAATGCCAGCGAAGCCATGGCGATTGGTTCATTAAAAATCATCAGTGAAGCCATAGAGACTTACCGTGCAGGCCAGTCGCCTCCCACCTATCCTCCCTCGCTGAATGATTTATCTGTTGCCGTCCCGCCTTATCTGAATTCCGTGCTTGGCTCAGGGTCCAAGCAGGGATACGTCTTCACGTATAGTTCCGGCACGGCTACCTACCATGTCTTTGCCAATCCCCAGACATCCGGCGCGACAGGGACGCGCGTTTTCTATGTCGACGAATCAGGCGTCATTCGGCTGGACAACGCCTCTGGAAGCCCCATCTGATTCTATTGTTTTGACCGGCCCTTCTAAATAGGGTAACATACATGAAAGAGGCGCGTTCCTCAGGTTGATCGTGTCATCTCTCACCGCGCTCAAGACTTACCGGAATTTCCACTGGCGCCTTCTGCCTAAACGGCAGATTGCGACGGAATCCGCATGCCTCCGGCTTTTGGAAGAAAGCGGTTTTTGCCTCATCTTCGGTTCCGAAGCAATCAGCCTTCCAAAAATTTATGATGCCGCCAGGGACGATTCCGACTGGTGGAACTGGAAAGATACGCTTCAGGCCAAAAAGAAAGCGTATTTGGGACGGCTGTTCTGCCGGAAGGCTGCACTCGTTTCCATGGACATGCTCCCTTATGTGCTGGCCCGCTATCTGGAGAACGGCGGATCTCTCGTTGCCGACGAAGAACACTATTACGGAAAGCTGACCCACGGCGCCAAGCGTATCGCTGATTATTTGGATTCACACGGGCCGACGGCCGCCGACACGCTGAGAAAAACGCTTTTTAAACAGAATCCGGAAGGAACCCGGCGCTTCCACATCTATCTTTTCGAGCTGCAGTCCAAATTCAAAATCGTGACGGTGGGCCTGAAAGAAAAAGGGTGGGGGGTGCGCATCCTCGGGCTTTTCAGCGAATGGGTTCCGGAGGCCGTTCTCCGCAAGGCAGAGCGGATTCCAAAGGAAGAAGCATACGAAAAAATCATCGAGCGGTATGTTGGAACGGCGGGGATGGTGAAACGGAAGGAGTGGAGTCGTGTCTTTGGCGAGGGAGAGGAAAACCTCGCCGCGCTGAATCGTCTCCGTCAAAAAGAAATCCTCTTATTTGAGAAATTTCATGGGAGGGAATGGGTCGTTTCACGCAGGATGCACGACCTTTTGCGCCAGGGACGATGACGTTTTTCCCGAAGGTGAGTTGTTTTTATGCGTCAAGCGCGATATAATATTACCACTTTCAGGGAAGTTTTTGAAGACCGCTGGTCACCGAAGGGGCGTTGGAGAGCTTCTGAAACACCTATACGATGATGAAGGATAGAATCAAGAAGGAAAAAAAGATCGTTGAGGGCGTAGTCATCCGGTTTGCCGGGGATTCCGGAGACGGGATGCAGCTGACCGGAGCGCAGTTTACCGATACCACGGCAGTCGTCGGAAACTTCCTCAGCACTTTTCCCAATTTCCCGGCGGAGATTCGAGCCCCGTCCGGGACGATTGCGGGAGTCAGCGGTTTTCAGATCCACTTCGCCAGCCAGGAGATTCAGACGCCGGGGGATAGACCCGATGTTCTGGTGGCCATGAACCCCGCATCATTGAAGGTGAGTCTTCCCGAGCTTCGTGAAGGGGCCACCATCATCGCCAATAGCGACGCCTTTGCCAACGAGCAGGATCTGGAAAAAGCAGGATATCCAGCAAATCCGCTCACCGACGGCTCCCTTTCAAGGTATCGGTTGATTCCGATCCCGATCACGACGTTGAACCTGCAGGCGGTGGAAACGGTGCAGGGCCTCACTCGGGCGCAAGCCGATCGATGCAAGAATTTCTTTGTGCTCGGGGTGATGTACTGGGTGTACGATCTGCCGCTCGAGCACACCTTGAAGTGGAACCGCGAGAAGTTTGCGAAGGATCCAGCCCTCGCTGAGGCAAATGAGAGGAGTTTGAAAGGCGGCTATACATACGCTGAGGCCACAGAAATGATGGCGGTCCGGTATCACGTCGGCCAGGCGCAGCTTGCGCCGGGAAAATACCGGGAAGTCACCGGGAATGAAGCGATTGCATTGGGTCTGGTGACCGCCGCAACACTCGCCGGGAAAAATCTTTTTTACGGTAGCTATCCCATCACCCCCGCCAGCGAGATTCTTCAGGAGCTTTCCGGCTACAAAAGCTTTCGCGTCAAAGTGTTTCAGGCCGAGGATGAAATCGCAGCGGTTTGCGCGGCGATCGGTGCTTCCTTCGCCGGGGATTTGGGATCGACCGGGACCAGCGGCCCCGGGCTGTGTCTGAAAATGGAGGGAATCAATCTCGCTGTTATGACGGAGCTTCCTTTAATCGTTGTCGATGTTCAGCGGGGAGGACCGAGCACAGGGCTTCCGACCAAAGGGGAACAGGGCGATTTGCTTCAGGCTTTCGGCGGCCGGAACTCAGACAGTCCTCTCGTGATTTTAGCACCCATGAGTCCAGCGGACTGTTTTACGATTGTCCTGGAGGCGGCCCAACTGGCAATCCAATACATGACGCCGGTCATAATCCTTTCGGACGGCCATTTGGCGTTCGGGTCCGAGCCCTGGCGCGTTCCAAAACCTTCGGAACTTCCGAAAATCAAAGTCACACACCGGACCGATCCCGAAGGTTTTTATCCTTACCTGCGGGATCCTGAAACGCTGGCCCGTCCCTGGGTGCTTCCGGGGACCCCCGGGATGGAGCACCGGATCGGAGGGCTTGAGAAAGCCGATGTATTTGGTACGGTGAGTTATGATCCTCTGAACCACCAAAAGATGATGGAGCTGCGGGATAAAAAAATCGCCGGGGTCGCAAAAGTTATCCCCGATATCGCAGTGCTTGGCGAACAGCAGGGTGAACTTCTCGTCGTCGGATGGGGAAGCAGCTACGGAGCCATTACCGGTGCGGTGAAGTTGGCCCAGAGCCGCGGCCTGTCCGTTTCAAGCATCCATCTTCGCCACTTGAACCCCTTCCCGAAAAATCTGGGTGCAGTCCTTTCGCACTTCAAGAAAATCCTTGTGCCGGAAATGAATCTTGGGCAGCTCAGTTTTTTACTCCGGGCACGTTATTTAGTGGAGGTCATGGAATATCACAAAGTACAAGGGAAACCATTTTTGATTCAAGACATTCTTGAAAAAATCGAAGAGGTCTTAAAGCAATGACAGTACCGGAGGAACCTCAGAAACTGACCCAGAAGGATTTTGCGTCGGGACAGGATATTCGTTGGTGTCCTGGTTGCGGGGATTACTCCGTGCTTTCGCAGATGCAAAAAGTGCTCTCAGAACTCAGAATTCCCCGCGAGAAATTTGTTTTTGTCTCCGGAATCGGCTGCTCCTCGCGATTTCCGTATTACATGAATACCTACGGATTCCATGCAATCCATGGACGCGCCTTGTGCGTTGCCATAGGGATCAAGTGCGCCAATCCCGGGCTTTCCGTATGGGTGATGACCGGCGACGGAGACGGATTGAGCATCGGGGGAAATCACTTGATCCACGCCCTCCGACGGAATGTGGGTCTTCATATTGTTCTTTTCAACAACAAAATCTATAGTTTGACCAAGGGGCAATATTCCCCGACCTCGGACTTCGGAACGGTGACAAAGTCATCGCCTTACGGGACCATTGAACAGCCGATCAACCCGTTATCCATCGCCCTTGCGGCAGAGGCAACGTTTGTTGCTCGGTCCATCGCCTTAAACCCTCAGCACCTTGCGGAAATGATGAGGCGCTCGGCCATGCATCAGGGAAGTTCCTTCATCGAAGTCCTGCAGAACTGCTTTATCTTCAATGAGAAGGCGTTTGCCGACCTGACGGACCGTGCGGTAAGGGATGAGCGGATTCTTGTATTGGAGCATGGGAAACCGATGCGGTTTGGGAAAAACAAAGAATATGGAATCTGTTTGAAAGGCGCTCATCTCGAAACAGTACGCGTAGAAGAAGTCGGGGAGGAGTCCCTTCTCATCCATGATGAGACCAATCCCGAACCCAACATTGCGGTTCTGCTGGCGCAGCTAAAGGGCCCTGAATTTCCAACGCCGATCGGCGTCTTCCGCTGCGTTGAAAAACCGACGTATGAAAATCTCATGGAGTGGCAGATGGAAGAGGCCATTCAGCGCCAGGGCGAGGGAAATCTGGAGACATTTCTTCAGGGAAGCGACAGCTGGACGGTGTCTTGACGTGGAAACAGTCCGGCATGACAAACGCACGAAGCGCTTTGTCATGACGTTAGAAAACGACGAAGCACATCTCGCCTATACGCAGGAGGGAGATGTGCTTCATTTTTATTATACGTTTGTCCCCGAAACCCATCGGGGTCGCGGTCTGGCAGAAACAATTGTTCGCTCAGGTTTCGACTACGCCAAGGAAAAGGGGTTAACAGTCCTTCCTACCTGTCCTTATATTACAGGGACATTCCTCGTGCGGCATCCAGAATATCGCACGCTTCTCGCCGAAGAGTAGTTTTTGTTGCCCGGCGTTATTGCTTCTCGAAAAGCTGGTTCCCGTTTTCAGGGAGCGGGATGTCAACATTGGTGAAGATGAAAGTGCCGAGATGCAGCGCTCCGCCCACCGTTTGTCCCACCGTATTCCAAATACCTTTCCCGAAACCCACTGCGGCATTGCCGCCTGCCTTGGCTTCGTCAACCGGCTGGGTGACGAGTTCCGTCCATCCCAACGCCGCATTCTTGAGCCCGAATCCGAATTTGGCATTCGCCCGGTTGATGTATCCTTCTTCCTCAGTCCAGGGGCTTCCGGCCAGTGCGATGCTGGGTACTGCCAATAACGTCATCACAACCGCTAAGACAAACAGACGTTTCATGAGTCAGCCTCCTTTGTTTTTGGTAAGGCCATCATAACCCAAATCTCCTCCACATTGCAACAGAAAAAAGACAGGATGAATCAACCCTTAAAGGCACGCGAAATATTGGTGCAAAAGCGGCTCAGTTTTGATATAATATAACATATTTAGAAACAAATAGATGAGGGGAAACCGTTGAAAAATCTTTTAATTGTCGAGGATGATATTCAAGCCCTCGACCCGTTAAGCCGATTTCTCGAAGAAAGAGGGTACGCTGTTCGCACAGCACACACCGTCAAGGAGGCACTCGCTTACTGCAAAAATACCCAGCCGAATATCCTCCTCGCCGATTTGCACCTTCCGGATGGAACCGCCCTTGAGCTTCTGCAAAAAGTTCGTGAAACAACCCGGGAAACCATCTTTGTCCTCATGACGGAGATGGGCGATGTCAACATGGTGTTGGAAGCGCTCCGGCTCGGCGCGGATGATTACCTTTTCAAACCGCTCACCAATCTTGAAAATGTTGTTTCGGTGATTGAAAAGGAGATTAAGAAACATCCGGGCACCGGAAGGACCCTCAGCGATTCAGATATTGAACAGCTGGACCGGATCAAGGAGATGATTCAAAAGAACGACTTCGAGATGGTCTATCAGCCGATTTTCCGTCTCGATGACCAGTCCATTTTCGGATATGAAGCGCTTCTGCGTCCCGGTCCCACATCGCCTCTTTCCAAGCCCGGTCCTCTGATGGATTTAGCGGAACAACTCGGCATAGCCACCGAAGTGGATCTGGCCTGCATCGAAAAAGCACTGGGCCATATTCCTCCCATGCCCCGCGGCTCTTCGTCAACATTGAGACAGAGACGCTGGCGGATCCGGATTCACTCCTGAAGGTCATTGCCATTTCCGAGCGCGCCAAACAGCCCCTTGTTCTCGAGGTGACAGAGCGCGGAACGGTTGAAAATCTGAATATCCTCATGGGCCCCTGCCAGATTTTGAGGAAAAGAAAGATTTCACTTGCGGTGGATGATGTGGGAAGCGGTTACGCCTCCATGGAGCGGGCACTGAGCATCCGGCCGCAGTTTCTGAAAATCGCCATGAGCATTACCCGAAGCGTCGATGTCGATACCATTCGGAGAATCATGGCCGAATCGATCCTTTATATGAGTGAGCGGATCGGCGCTTCCGTCATCGCGGAAGGGATTGAGACGGAGAAAGAACTCGCCATTCTCAAGAGCGTCGGCGTGAAGCTTGGGCAGGGATACTACCTTTCGCCGAAACTTTAAAGATGCAGCTTCATGACCAAAGAAACACGCGCCCATCACCCTAAAGCACGCGAAAAATGGGGAACCCGCCTCGGTCTGGTGTTGGCGATGGCGGGAAATGCAATCGGCCTCGGTAATCTTCTTCGATTTCCTGTGCAGTGCGCCCAGAATGGCGGCGGGGCGTT
>JBDRBD010000140.1:0-7074 GCA_043823025.1 Candidatus Omnitrophota bacterium
GGGAGAGCGGGAAGCGAATGATGGTTTCCCCCCATTCTTCCCCATCCGCGGTCTTTGGATTAAACTGCCATCGCCTGAGATACCGCATCCCGATCGCGTCCAGCGTCGGATCGCCGCTGGAAGTGATTTTCTCGATACCAATAACTTTCCCTTCGGGCGATACCCAAAAACGGAGCTCAAGGCTTGAGCCCGCTTCTTGGGGATCAATCCACCGCGGGATTTCCGGGAGCGGCGGCTGGTAATAAAGGATCCGCGATCCCAGGGGTCCTTTCAAAACAGGGCTTTCTTTCTTGAGGAGCTCGTGTTCCTCTGGGGCCGGAGCAGGATTCTTCTTCCGAAGACCCAGGAATTCCCCTGGGGCTCCCCATTTCCGAGAATACGGAAGCGCCACTTTGAACAAAGCCGCTTTCCCTTCCGGGAACTCTTGGAATGGGAAACGGCTGATGCGTTCCTGCGGGATGGCAGGGTAGCTTCGTGAAATCGGCCGCTGGGCCACATGAACTTCAAAATTCGGCTCGTCCCAGAGCGCCCCAAAGAACGAAATGTCGGCGAACCGCGGATACTGCACTTCCACGGGAACATTTACAATACTAATCGACGAGAGCCAAAAAAGATGCCAGAGGACGGAAAGAAAAACGGCCTTTCCTAAGGAAAGTCTTTGCAGTCCGATCCAACCGATGCGCATGTTTCATTTTTCCCGAAGCGTGGCAATATTGACCCTCGTCAACCCCACGTCACGACAGAGATCCCAAATTTCGACCACTTTCCCCAACGAGGCCTTATGGTCCGCGCGGATGAGGAGGGGAACATCTTCCTTGGCGCCTTTCTCAAGCTGTGCGGCCAAATCTTCCAAGGTGACTGCGTTCTCGTTCAACAAGATAAGGTCTTCTTCCGTCACCGTCACAACCAGATTTTTTTCATGCACGATTTCGCTCGTCACGGCTTTTGGAAGATTAATCCGTATCCCCGGCTGAATGATAAAACTGGACGACAGCATGAAAAAAAGAAGCAGATTGAACACGCAATCGATCAGAGGAGTCAGGTCAAACTCCGCCTTGACCGGCGTCTGGGTGATAAACCTAAACTTCATCGATTTCCTTTCTCTGACTCAATACATTAATCATTTCCGTTGCGCTTCGCTCCATGTCCAGGACGAAACGGTTCACCCAGCTCATCAACCAGTTGTAGGCAACGAGCGCGGGGATTGCAACGCAAAGTCCAAAGACCGTCGTAAGGAGCGCTTCCCAAATGCCCGAGGCCAGGTCGCCCGGGTTGACGGGGCCAAAGTGGCTCGACTTTTCCTCAATCACCTGAAAGGCGCTCACCATCCCTGTCACAGTTCCCAAAAGGCCTAAAAGCGGACTGACATGCGTCACGGTCCCCAGAACATTCAGGTACCGCTGGAGTCTCGGGACCTCGTGCATGGCCGCATCTTCAATGGTATCACGAACCTCCTGCCGCGGCCGGTCATGCCTCAGCAGTCCGGCCTTGAGGATGTGCGCGATCGGCCCCGGTGTGTCTTCACACATGTCAATCGCCTCGACGATCCGATTGCGCCGCAGGGCGTTGGAGATGCGTTCCATAAACGCCTCCGTGTCTACCCGGGCGCGCCGTAAGTGATACACCCGGTCGATGACAACCGCCAGAGCAATGATGGAACAAAATAGGATGGGATACATGACAGGGCCGCCCCGCTGAAAGAGATCCCACAATCCACCGCGTAACATCATCTGCCACATGGTTCACTCCTTCTGGTCTATTGCGTTTTCTGTGCCGCCAGCCCCTCTTTTTGAATCCAGTTCAGCCGCTCCCGCGCGACCGCTACTTCCTCCATACGGTAGGAACTGGTGAGATTGGTATAGATCCGAACGGCCTCCTGCCATTTTCCCTTCTTTTCGAGAAGCGCGCCGATTTTCAAATGGGAACGCATGACCCAGTAGGTGCTTTTAGGATAAAGCTGCGCCAACTGGGAAAAAACCTCCATCGCCTTGTCCCAATCCCCAAGGGCTTCATAACATTCCCCAATCTCAAATTGAATTTGTGCGTTGGGTTCATAGGCATCCCCGGTTTTCGCCCGTAAAAGATAGGAGATGGCTTCGGAATAATTTCCGCCTTCTCTCAGAAACTCTCCGGTCCGACGGGCCGCCTGCTTCTCGATGGGCGAGCCCGCAAAGCGCTCGAGAATTTGATCCAAGATTTTTCGGGCCTCGTCCGTTTTTTTTATTTCAAAAAGGATTTCGCTTTTTTGCAGAAGCGCTTCTCCTACCAGAGGGCTTTCGGGATAGCGCTCCAGAAGTTGATCAAGAAGCCGCAGCGCCTGCTCGTACCGCTTCCTTTCCGAGACAATGCTGCTCCAGCGCAGCAGCGCCTCATCCCCCAATGTAGTCTTTGGAAATTTCTCCAGAAGACGCCCATAATATTTTTCGGATTGGGGATACGCCTTCTGCCGCTCATAGTATTCCGCCAACCAGAAATAGATGTCCGGGGCGATGTCGGAGTCCGGATATTTTTCGAGATATTCCTTAAAGGTCGCGACTGCCCGATCACGCTGTCCCATTTGATAAAAACACCATCCCATTTCGTATCGCGCCAGCGCCGCATAGCGGTCCGGAGCCGCCGACGCAACCTCCTGGAACGCCTCGAGGGCTTTGGGATAGTCCTTCAAATTATAAAAACAGTTGCCGATTTGGAAAAGGCTCAAAAAATAGAGCGTCTCGCCGGGCTTCGCCTGTCTCACCTGCTCGAAATAGTCCCTGGAGGCGGCAAAGTGACCCAAGTAGAAATGGGCCATCCCGATGTCGTACCAGGCTTGTACCTGATAAAGCGTCTTCTCAAATTTAGAAAAAAAAGTCTCATACGCGCTGATAGCTTCCGAAAACTCATTGGCATTCAAATGAGTCAGGGCGGCCTGATATGCGGCGTAATCAGCGCCTACCGCAAAGGGATACTCGTCCAAGACAATCTGGTAATGCTCGAGCGCTTTCTTCCATTGACGCTGATCTTGGTAAAGGTCGCCCACGCGGCAAAGCGCCTGCACGCGAAACGTCGTGTCCGAGGCGCGCTGTGCCACCCATTGAAAGGCAAAAATGGCCTCTTCCGTTTTCCCCTCTTTCAGGTACGCGCATCCCAAGCCATAATGCGCTTCCACAGCCTCCTCCCCTGCCGGAGAATCCAAAAGGAATGATTCATAAGTCTGGATAGCTTCGGGGATCATCGAGAGTTTGTATTGTATCTTTGCCTTCTCCAAAAGGGCCTTTTGACGCCATTCCTGGGAAGGGACACTTGTCAGTAGCTGATCCAGCGCGGCAAGCGCCTCCCGCTCCTTCTCTTGAACACGAAGCACAAGCGCCAAACCAAAAAACGCCGAATCGCGCACGCCTTCCTCTTGAGCCAGCGCTTGGAAAAGGGGGAGCGCTTTTTCAATGTCGTTCATCTTGAAATACGACCACGCCAGATTGAGCCGTGCCCAGATCCGCCAGGGCTTTTCGCTTTGAATAAGAAGTGCTTCTTGATGAGAGGCGACGGCATTCGGGAAATCTTCCTGTTCAAAGAAAAGTTCCCCGCGGAGATAGAGGACTTCATACTTCCATGGAGAATCGGGATATGTTTTTAAAAAAAGATCGGAAGCCTCGAGAGCCGCTTTTGATTTTTTCTGGCGCAAGAGAGTTGTGATAATCCGCATCTCTGCTTCCTCGATGAGAGAATGCCCCGGAAAACGCTGGATGAATTGGCGGTAGGTCTCCTCCGCTTGGCCAAATGCCGCCTCCCCCTCCCGGCACCAGGCTGCAGAATAAAGAGCGTAGGGAACCATCTGCGACTTCGGAAAGCGGGTCATGAGTTCCTGGAAAAGTGCCTGCGCACTTTTGAAATCCTTTTTGCGCAGATGGGCTTCGGCGGTCCAATAAAGAAGCTGATCGGCAACTTCTTTAGGAGCTTCTTGTTTTGACGATTCGGTGAAGAGACTCAAGGCATCGTCGGTTTTTCCCAATTCAAGATAAGCCCTCCCGAGAAGGATCGTGGCGTGAGTGAATCGTCCGCTGCGCGGATAATATTCGAGGAACTGTTCCAGCCCTCGGCGGGCATATTCGTAATACCCGTCCTGGAAAGCCCGTTCGGCGACGGTGAAATCGTGGATTTCATCCTCGAGACCCCTTTTCGCCATTGCAGGATCCGGAACGACAACAAAGAAACCGATGATCAGCATGATCGACGGAAGGAAATACCGGAGAGGATTCTGGAAAAAGCATTGTTTGTATCTCATTGTATTACAGTATAACATGTTACAATGAACCCTTCAAGATTTTTCGCAAAAATTCCCCGGTGAATGAGTGTTCCGACTGCGCCACCTTCTCGGGCATCCCGCAAGCCACAATCTGACCGCCCTCTTCTCCCCCGCCGGGACCCAGATCGATGAGGTAATCAGCCGTCTTGATCACATCCAGATGATGCTCAATTACCAAAACGGTGTTCCCGGCGGCCACCAGCGCCTGAAGCACGTTAAGGAGCTTTTCAATATCTGCGAGATGAAGCCCCGTCGTCGGCTCATCGAGGATGTAAAGGGTCCGGCCGGTGGACCGTTTTGAAAGTTCCGTCGCCAGTTTGACCCGCTGGGCCTCACCTCCGGAGAGGGTCGTTGCAGACTGCCCCAGCTGAATATATCCCAATCCGACCTCGTAGAGCGTTTTGAGTTTATCGAGGGCATGGGGAATGTGTTCAAAGAGATTCAACGCCTCCTCCACCGTCATCGAAAGAACATCGGCAATCGAGCGGCCTCGGTACCGGATTTCAAGAGTCTGCTCGTTGTAACGGAGCCCCCGGCAGATCTCGCAGGGGACATATACATCCGGAAGAAACTGCATCTCGATGCGTTTGATCCCGTCCCCCTCGCAGGCCTCGCATCGGCCTCCTTTCACGTTGAAGCTGAATCGCCCGGGACGGTATCCCTTCATCCTGGCCTCAGGGAGGCGGCTGAAAAGGTCTCGGAGAGTCGTAAAAAGCCCCGTATAGGTGGCCGGATTGGAACGGGGGGTCCGACCGATCGGGGATTGATCGATAATAATGACCTTGTCGAGATGTTCGATTCCTACGATATCTCGATGGACCCCCGCGTGCTCCCGCGAGCGATAAAGCTTCCGAGCCAAAGCCCGATACAGAATGTCATTGACAAGGGTGCTTTTCCCTGAGCCGGAAACGCCGGTCACACAGGTAAAAAGCCCTAGAGGGATGGTAACATCAATGTTTTTCAGATTATGTTCCCGGCATCCTCGCACCACCAGCGCTTTCTTGGCATTCACCGAACGTCGACGGAGAGGTATTCCAATAGAAAGTTCTCCGCGCAGATACCGCGCGGTGAGGGAATCCGTGACGCCCAGCACTTCCGGGAGCGTCCCCTTGGCGACGATTTCTCCCCCATGCCGGCCCGCCCCGGGTCCCAGATCGACGATGTAATCGGCCGACCGGATGGTCGCCTCATCATGTTCCACCACAATTACAGTATTCCCGAGATCACGGAGGGCTTTTAACGTCACAAGGAGTTTCCGGTTATCCCGTTGATGAAGCCCGATGCTCGGCTCATCCAGTATGTACAAAACCCCCACCAGACCCGACCCAATCTGGGTCGCCAGCCGCACGCGCTGCGATTCACCCCCCGCAAGCGTTCCGGATTCGCGGTCCAGGGTCATGTAATCAAGGCCGACATTGGCGAGAAACTGGAGACGTTTCTGGATTTCTTTGAGAATTTCATGAGCGATCAATTTTTCCTTCTCGCTCAGACGAAGCAAGTTGAAGAAATGAGCGGCCTCCCGAATCGAAAGCTGCGTCACTTCCCGGATTGTTTTCCCGCCGATCGTGACGGCGAGCGCTTCCGGGCGGAGCCGCGACCCCTGACAAGCGGGACAGGGACTGAAATCCATCACCTTCTGAATCATCTCCCGCATGTAGTCGCTTTCGGTCTGAATAAAACGGCGCTCTAAGTTGGGAATGACGCCTTCAAAACTCCCTTCTTCCCCGCCGCCATAAAAGATCAGACGCTGGATGTCGCGCGGGAGATCCCGGAAAGGAGTTTCTAGATCAAACCCCTTTTCGTAGGAAAGGGAACGCAACAGACGCCGATAATGAAGAACGAGGGCTTTTCCTCCCCGCCGCCAAGGTTCGATGGCCCCTTCCCGAAGGCTTAAGTTTTTATCTTTGATCACAAGCTCCGGATCCACCTCCAGCTTGGATCCAAGGCCGTGGCACGTCGGACAGGCCCCGTAGGGGGAATTGAATGAGAACATCCGCGGCTCCAGTTCTTCAAAACTTGTGCCGCATCGCGGGCAACCGTATTGCTCGCTGAACAAAAGATCCCCTTCTTTTTCTCTGCCGACGACGACCAGACCCTTTCCCACCTTGAGGGCTGTTTCAACAGAATCGGCGATGCGTCCTTTCTGCTTTGCGTCAATGGTCACGCGGTCCACCACCACTTCAATCGTGTGGGTCAATTTTTTGTTGAGCCGGATCGGTTCCTCGAGCCGGAGAAATTCTCCATCCACACGGACCCTCACGAATCCCTCCTTCTGCATCGCTTCAAAGAGTTTCTGATACTCCCCTTTCCGCCCCCGGACCAACGGCGCCAAGATGAAAACTTTTGCGCCCTCCGTCAGTCCCATGACACGTTGCACAATTTCACTGGAGGACTGCCGCGTGATCTTCGTCCCGCAGCGGAAACAGTGGGGGATGCCGATCCGGGCGAAAATGAGGCGGAGATAATCGTAAATCTCGGTGGTCGTTGCGACGGTGGAACGCGGATTGGAGCCCGCGGTCCGCTGCTCAATTGCGATGGCAGGAGGCAGCCCTTCGATATGCTCGACATTCGGCTTCTGGAGCTGATCCAAGAACTGGCGGGCATAGGCGGAGAGACTTTCGACATAGCGGCGCTGCCCTTCCGCGTACAAGGTGTCGAAGGCGAGGCTCGATTTTCCGGAGCCGGAGAGGCCCGTAATCACGATCAGGCGGTTTCGGGGAAGCGTCAAATCAAAGCCTTTGAGGTTGTGCTCCTTAGCTCCCCGGATGAGGATAAAATCCGTTCCTTTTTCC
>JBDRBD010000141.1:0-3714 GCA_043823025.1 Candidatus Omnitrophota bacterium
ATCCACCATCCTCTTTTTTCTGAGCTGACGGGGGATCAGGCCAAGAAAGAAATTGTGGATTCGAAGAATCGTCTGGAGGAGATGCTGGGGGAAGGCCTCTATGCATTTACCTACCCTTTTGGGACGGCCCCAGAAATGACAGAGACAGTGAAGCGCCTGGTGCGTGAAGCCGGATTCTATTGTGCCTGTTCGGCCATGATCGGCGGAAACGGAAAGGAGAGCGATCTTTTTGCGCTCAAAAGGACGCCGATCGAATGGAGTGACGGAATGGAGTTTTTCAGGAAAAAACTGGAAGGCGCATTGGATCTTTTTGCAATAAAGGATACGCGCTGGGGCCAGACGCTTAAGGGATGGTTTGGTCCGATGATGGGTATCCCGACTTATCGGCAGCGGATGCATGAAGCCGAAGCACGAAAATCGCAATAAAACGGAAGGTGTATAGGATGACACAAGCTCGCTGGATGAAGAAGGCCAAAACGCCGGTCATCTTGGCATGGATCCTTTTATTTCTCTTTGGAACCGCATGGGGGATTTATACTTCATTTGGCCATGGGTTGATCAAGGCGATGTATGAAGAGAGAGCGGTCGGAATATTGAACCGGGTGATTGAAGACCAGCATCTCCATCCTCTTGAGCACTATTATGAAAAAGCCGATCACCTTTTTTTCACTGTAATACTGTCCCTATTATTTCTTCTGGCGTTCATCCTGATGATGCGCAACCTTCGGGGGTTCCTCACGTGGCCCGAGGGAAAAAAGTGGCTGGAGCATCATACTGACGGGATCGATGCCATCCCAGATACCCAGGTTCATTTGTGGATTGCCTTGGCATCGGGTTTGGGGTTGTATATAGAACTCATGATGATCCGCTTCCACGCTTCGTCTTTCCAACTGTTTGCCTATTTCAAAAATATAAGTCTTTTGTCATGTTTTCTTGGCCTCGGGATTGGATATGCAAGAGGACCGAAACGCCCTGTGATGACACCGCTGGTCCTGCCCTTTTTGGCGTTGCAACTTGTGTGTTTGCACATCCTTCGCTACAGCCCTGTCGAGAGATTCCTTCAGTATCCGATTTCAGAGCAACTTGCAATGGGCGTACGCCAGGCGGAAGCGTTTGGCTATATCTTCATTGCCTACATATTCCTTGTCTTGACGTTCACTTTTAACGCATTGTGTTTTATTCCCCTTGGACACCTGGCTTCACGACTCATGATGCGACAGAAAAATTTGGTCGCCTATAGCTGGAATTTAATCGGGAGCTTGATCGGGATTCTTCTGTTTTCCCTAATTTCTTTTCTATGGTCCCCGCCCGCCATATGGATCGTCTGTGCGGCGATAGGGATCATGCTATTCCTTCGGAAAGATGTGAAAAGTCTTTTCCCATCTGTCTTGGCCTTAGTCATTACGTTAGGGATCTTCGCAATGCCGTTTTCGACCGACCAATTTGATTTTTATTCGCCCTATCAGAAATTAACGTTAAAATTTTCAAAGGATGAACCCCCTGTATTGAAAGCGAATAACTCTAACTATATGCAAATACTTGACTTGCGGAATGAATCGGTTCGGATCTCCCCTCACTTAAAAAGCGACGCCGATTATTATGGATTACCCTATCGTTTTAAGCCGAATCCGGAGGAGGTTCTCATCGTTGGAAGCGGAACCGGGAACGATGTGGCCGCTGCGATCCGAAACGGCGCCGGGCGAATTGACGCTGTGGAAATTGACCCGGCAATTGTCCATTTTGGCAAGCAGCTTCATCCAGAATCTCCTTACCAGGCTCCCAATGTGCGGGTGATTGTCAATGACGCAAGGGCTTTTATCCGGCGGACAAGCAAGCAATACGACTTAATTGTGTATGGCTTGTTAGATTCACATGGCTTACTCTCCAGCCGCTCCGGGGGTGTTCGCCTGGACAGTTACGTGTATACGGTTGAGGCCTTTCGTGAAGCGCGGAAGAAATTGAAACCCGACGGGATGATGTGTCTTTCTTTTGCGCTGATTCGGCCGTCATTGGGCCGCAAATTGTTTCTGATGTTACAAGAAGCGTTCAACGGCAGGTCTCCCCTCGTTTTTGGCGAAAGCCGCGGAAAAGACTTTACTTTCTTAGCGGGCGATGCGCTGGATCGGCGCGTCTTGACTCCCCATCCAGTCATCCAAGAGACGACAGAGATATTTGCAGATCCCGATATTCGCGCAGATAAATCCACGGATGATTGGCCGTTTTTCTACATGCCAAGGAAAAAATATCCGCTTTCGTATGTTGTCATGATGGTACTCTTATTCATGATTTCAGTTACATTCATCCGGAGACTAATGCCTGGTTCAGGCAGCGGCTTTTCGATCCCCTGCTTTTTCTTGGGCGCCGGTTTTATGCTTATAGAAACAAAAGGGATCACGGAACTTGCCCTGGTTTTCGGAAGTACATGGATTGTCATCAGCGTCGTGATCGTGGGAGTTCTCGTTATGGCGTTTTGGGCAAACTGGATCCTCATGAAACGGGCAAGTCCGTCGCCGCCCGTCACCTATGGACTCCTCTTCTTGTCTTTGATGTTGGGCTTGGGTTTTACTTTTATTCATTTGAGTCATTTCCCCCTCTGGCTTGGACGCATTATTATGACGGCGGTTTTGACATTGCCACTTTTCTTTTCAGGATTTGCGTTTTCCTCTGAACTAAAAAAAGCAGTTTCTGTGGCGGCCGCACTTTCGTCAAATTTACTCGGGGCGATGTTAGGCGGGTTTCTTGAGTACAATTCGATGTATTTCGGTTTTCGGTCATTGTATTTCTTGGCGCTTTTCATGTATACCATCGCCTTTCTCGGTTCTGTCCGGGTTAAGAGGTGATGGTATTGATAGTTTGAGGTCTGCAGGATGCGGATTTTGCTTTTGACACGGATGGACCGGCTTTCGGGAGCGCGGATTGCGGAAGCGCTGATTCACGCAGGCGAATCGCCCGTCGGTATCGTTGCGGAACAGACACTTTCTTTGAGTCCGCGTGCTCTCAAGACGATCCAAGAAGCCGTCCGGACACACGGCATTTTAGAGATCCTCCGAAAAGGGCGGCAGATGTTCGTGACCCGGATAACGCTTCCATTTCTCAGACTTTTTCCGCCCAGGGGTCCTTTCCGAACCATTCAGGAACTGTTGGCCGTGCATCCGATTCCAAATCTTGTGACAGACGATATCAATCATTCCGAAGTGCTGAAGTTTGTCCGGGAGAAAGAGCCGGACCTTTTACTCATTGCCAATACCGGCGTTTTGGGGAAGCCGCTCCTTGAAATGGCCCCAAAAGGATGTTTGAATCTTCATTTGAGCTTGCTTCCGAAATACAGGGGACTCGATTCGGTCTTTTGGGCCCTATCACGCGGGGAGCAGGAAATCGGCGTCACCGTTCATTGGGTCGACGACAAAATTGACCACGGGCCGATTCTTCTTCAGAAGCCCATTCCGGTTCAAAGAAGGGAAACGATTGAAGCGCTGACGGAACGGGCCGTTGCGGAGGGGGCGTCGCTCGTGGTTGAAGCGGTCCAAAAGATTGCTTCGGGTCAGGCAAAGCCGACGGCTCAGGACGAGATGAAAGCCAGTTATTTTTCCCGTTTTCCGCTGGAAGAACGGAAAAAATTCCGTTATGCTCTTTCCGGAAAAATCCGGGTCGTGCATATCATTACCCGCTTGGACCGGGGCGGTTCTTCCGAAAACACGCTCCTGACCCTTCTGG
>JBDRBD010000142.1:0-6536 GCA_043823025.1 Candidatus Omnitrophota bacterium
CCCGCTTCCCGTGGGACCGGTCAAAAACATAAGGCCGTAAGGGGCGCGGACGGTTCTTTTGAACTTTTCCAGATCCTGCGGTTCAAATCCCAATTGTGCCAGATTCAGCGGCACCGCAGTCTTGTCCAAAATGCGGACAACCACTTTTTCGCCGTAAATGGTGGGGACGGTGGAAACGCGCATATCAATGATACGGTCCTTCATCCGGACGATGAATCCTCCGTCCTGCGGCAGCCGCTTTTCGGCGATATCAAGCCTTGAAAGAATCTTGATCCGGGAAACCAGAGGCAAAAGAAGGTGGGGCGAAGGCGGCGATATCTCATACAGAATGCCGTCAATCCGATACCGGATGCTGATTCGGTTCTCAAAGGGTTCAATATGAATGTCGCTGGCCCGGTCTTCGATCGCCTGCTTGACGATTAAGTCCACCAGTTTCACCACCGGCACGTCTTCCGCCTCCTGGACAAGCTTATCCAGGCTCATGCTCCCTTCCTCCATCTCCGTCTTGGTGATGGCGAGCGACCCCGGCTGAGACTCGGCGGAAACGTTATAGGAGCTTTCAATCGCTTCTCCGAGGACGTCCCTTTTTCCGTAAAAACTATCCAAGGCGGCGTGGATGTCGGAAGGGGTTGCAACAATAGGGTTGATTTCGCAGCCGGTCATCCGCCGGAGATTGTCCATCACAATGAGGTCGAGGGGATCTGAGAATCCTACTGTGAGTGAATTGAAATTCTTTGAAAGCGGAATCAGGGTATACCGACGGGAAAAATCTTCAGGAACCAGCTGTTCAAGTCCCTGGTCCAATTGAGGCTGCAACAGGCCTCGGGAGAGAGACGCATAAGGAACCCCCAGCTGTTTCCCCAGGGCCAAGGCAATGTCTTTTTCGTTGACCAACTTCAGACGGATCAGAACTTCTCCGATCCTTCCCCTTTCCGACTTTTGAAGTTGAATCGCTTTCTGGAGTTGGTCCTCGGTAATCACGCCTTCGCGGACAAGGATTTCCCCCAGTTTCAGCTGTGGTCGCATCATGGCAGGCTCAATCCCGCGGTTTGGTTGAGAACTGATTGAGGACCGTTTCGATCTCTTTTTCTTTCGAATGCGGAGGAAGCTGTTCCCTTTCTTCTTCTTCCGGGACAGTCACTGTGACAGGCGTCGGCGCTGCGATGGCTTTGGCTTCAACAAATGGGATATCCGAAAACCGGACAATGTGCGGCGTCACAAACACCAGAAGTTCGCGATCCAGCCGGTTTTTGTCGGTGTGGCGGAACAGAAGCCCCACAATCGGGATGTCGCCGAGGACCGGGACCTTCCGCTTGACATCTTCTCTGTCCGTTGAAACAAGACCTCCGATGACAACCGTCTCTCCGTCCCGCACCATGACGGTTGTCTGTGCACTGCGCTGCTGCGGGTCCACAAACTGGGTTGGGAAAAACTCAGACGCCTCAGCCCGCACGACAGAAGGTTCCAGCGTCATGGTCACATATTGATCGTCGTTGATCTGAGGCGTGACCCGAAGGGAAATGCCCGTCTTTTTCCGTTCTGCCTGTCCTACGGTTGAAAGCGCGGTTCCTTCGACCGTCGTGGCGGTGGTGAGGCTTGCCATCGCCGTCTCTGCGATGATATTGATGACGGCCCCTTCATTGTCCATGGTCATGATCCTCGGCCTGGAGAGGACTTTGGTGTCACCGCTGGATTTTAGAAGTTCAAGCACCGCACTCGTATCTCCGAAATTCAGAGTCCCCACTGTGAGCGTAGCGTCTGAATTCCCCTCGGCGAGATCCTTAAACGGGAAACGGGTAGACCGCTTTGCGCCGTTTGCCTGAAAAAACTGACCTCTCGTGCTCCCCCATTTCACTCCGAGATAATCATAAGCGTTTACCGACGTTTCGAGAATTTCCGCTTCGATCATCACCTGAGAAACAGGCCGGTCCAGTTTCGCAATGGCTTCTTCAATAAACCGGAATTGGCTCGGGATATCGGTAATAATGATGCTATTGGTCCTTGGATCGGTGATAAGAGTCCCCCGAGGTGAGAGAAGGTCCTTTAAAACAATATCGATGCCCCGTTCCTTGGCGCCCCCGCCCCCCATTCCTCCTGTGCCGAAACCTGCCCCCGTACCCCCTCTGGAGAAACCGCCTGTCCCGGTTCCCGTATCCCCTTCCTCCTCCGACATCCTAATGTCCGCGCTCTCAAGGGCGGCTCGATAGGTGACGCTAAGGGCGGCTATTTCCAGGGGCGAATTGGAAATCCTGGCGTACTTGAGACGGTACACCTTCATGATCAAGTCCGTGGCTTCCCCTGCCTCCGTGGGACGAACCATGAAAATATCGCTCCCCGGCACTTGCACATACTCGAGCTGGTTGGCAGAAAGAATGTTACTCAGCGCATCCTGAACCGTGACGTGATCCAGGTAGAGAGTCAGTGTTTTGTCCTGAATCTGCTCAGAGGCCACAAAATTCAGTCCGGCCTGTTGGGAGAAAATCTTAAGGACGTCCTTGATGTTGGCATCTTTTAAATCTATGGAAATCCGAGAGGTCTTTCCTCCGCCTTCAACGGGAAGCGATTGAGACCTGACCGGAGACGGAAAAACAAACACCAGAAGTGCGACGAAAGCAATAAGAATCCGTTTTTTCATTCCTCAGCCCGTCCTGGGGGATTCAACGTGAAAATTTTCCCCCGATACAAAACTTTAATACCGGCATTCGAAATATCCAGAATTTCAACCCCTTCCGGAAGGATCTCCCCCTTTGCAACAACCTGTCCGTCAATAATGGCCCTTGGAGAGTCTCCGCCCCAGATAATGCCCTGGATGCTGAGAAGAGGGAGACGAACGATGTCGACAGTTGGTTTTGCTTCTTCTGAAGCAGGTTTGACAAAGAGGGGGCTCCGTGTGGGATCGCGATATTCGCGGCCGGTATAACTAGTGGCGCTCGTTTCCTTCACAAGTACCCCTGCCGAAAGAAACAACAGCAGCCCGGTTACGAAAATAAACTGAACGAGAGGCGTTCCCCTTGAAAAGTTCATCGGACGCTGTTTAGTATAGCAAAAATTTGGCATCTTGTCAACGGAAATATAGATGTGGCGGAGAGTTATGGAACAGAGAAAATGCTTAAAGTAACATCGCAGGAGAGCGGTTTCTCTTCTTCCCACGTGGAATCAGAGAGGAATGACAATCGGTCGATTTTCATGTAGATTTCCGAACTTTCCACCGCGGCCACGAAATCGCCCAGGTTGTGATAGGACCCTTCAAACAGTACATTGATGGGGTACTTGCGAAATCCCTTTTTCATGAGGCCCTGCTTGGGCCTCGGCATCAGAGCCGTCACGCGCACTTGGGAAAGGTCCGCAATTTCCCGAACGCGGTCAAGAAGTTCAATCTCCTCCCTTCCGCGAGGAATCTGTCGCCCCTTGTAGGTGGTAATCTTCTTTCCGAGTGCGTCGGTTTCATCGAGCAAAAGGGCCTTGTTGCGGTCCTCTTTCTGCAGGCGCTCCAACTTCCTGAGCTCTCCCATCATGGGCTGGTAAATGAAATTGAAGCCGATGAAGGCGCTGACCAGCAAAATGACGACTGTTACAACGACGGTGTATCGGTCCATGTGCCCAATTCTCCCGCTCCGCCTATGACCCTAATTTCGAAAAAGACGACTTCCACTTGTTGTTCTTCGGTGCGCCTGACGGATACAAGCTTCGCTTCCTGAAAACCTTCGAAAAAGTCTTTGTCTTCCTGGAGGGAGACAAGAAACTGACTCGGAATCTTGAGGGCCTCTGCGCTCTCCGAGGCGTATGCAAGACCCTTGATCGTAAGAAAATATCGCGGCGCCTCTCCCGAAACGCTCTCTTCGTCCGACTGGTCATCCACGGATATCTCGGTGACCCACGCCCCTTTCGGAAGAAGTCGTCCGAGATCGCTGAGTTTTTTCGTCCAATACAGCTTCCTGTCAAAAAGGTTGCGATACAGATGGAGTTTCTGTGTCAGATCCTTTTTCTTTTCAAGAAGTTCTTCTTGAGAGAGCGCGGTGATGACGGGTTTCCGGTCTCTTTCGGACTCCAGGGTTTTTTTCTGGAGCGCCATATAATGGGACATGATGAAAAACAGACAGAATAAGGCAACGGCGGCCCCCAACCCTTCCAAGAAGGCGAGTTTGAAAAGTCTTGTTTGCCGGCTGATGACCAGTTCCTTCTTCGGGAGCAACTCGATGCCGGTATCAAAGCCGGGGAAACCCCACAGCCCCAGTCCAATCGTCTTGGCCAGTCGCAACGGAACCCCCGATCCGGCGATGGAAGAAAGGTTTTCCATGATGACCGGAACATTGAGTTCCCGCGACAGGAATTCCAGGGTTTCTTTTTTGATCCCGTCTCCAAAGACATACACCCGGCTGATGCTTTCTCCGGGAAATTGATTCTGGTAATACCGTGCGGTCAGCCGAAGCTCGTCGAGGATTTTCACGACAAACGGCGAAGGCCGAGGAAACCCTTCTGCCGTACCCTCCCCGACGGCGTCGGTGCCTTCTCCGCTCATATCCCCCAACGCGGCCCGGCGGACCAAATAGGGAAATCCTTCCTTAATGAGAATGATGCTTCCATACGGCCCGTCGATGTCCACGACGCCAATGCATTTTTCATGCTTCAGCTGCGGATTTAACGTGTAAAGGAGGCGCACAAAACCGAACGGAAGCGCCTCCAGGTGCTTTACTTCCAGCTCGGCCTTCGAGAACATCATCAGGTGGCGGGCCACGATTTCCTTTTTGGCGGCCACGAAGACGATTTCCATCTTTTCCTTTTCTCTTCTGTTCTCGATGACAGAAAAATCGGAAACCAGCTCATCCAGGGTGAAAGGAATGTATCTTCGCGCCTCAAACCGAACGGCCCGTTCCCAGTCTTTCCGGGGGATGAAGGGAATTTGGAAGTATCGAAGAATCACTTCCTCTTCTGAAAGTGTGCTGATGACGTTGCAACTCCGCAGTCCGCTTTCGCGCCATGCTCTCCGAATCGCGGTCAGGGTTTGCTCGTGGGAGGAAATGCTCCCTTCCTCCGGCGGTTCCACGGGATAACCAGGAGGGTTCTCCAGGGCTCCTTCAACGGAAGGACTTCTGGAGCGGATAGGGACAGAAACAAAATTGGCGAGCCGCGGGCCGCGGACCGTATACCGGAGGTCAACGATATCGACGTATTCCTTGCCCACAAAAAGACTCACGTTCCGGAGCTTCAACCATCTGAGCTGCCTTTTTTTGAAGCCGTCTAGGAAACTGGCCAGGAAAGGGATTTTGGGAATGCTGATATTGATCGCCATCAGAATTCCGTCCTCACGTCTATTTGATTCCTATTGTTGGGATTTAGATTATTGGAAACCTGCACGCAAACTTCAGTCGCCGCGCACGGGAACGGGTTGACTGTGCAATTGATACCGGATGCAGAGATCAAGGCAGGAATCGCACTAATGTCCAAACAATACGAATCTCCGACGGCAGGATCAATGCCGCTGGGGTGTGTGTTACCGATGCGAAGCCGGGCAATTGCATCATGCATTCCTGCCTCCGCCAAGTACAGGGCCCCCGTGTGGGCAGCGCGCTTGCGCATCAGCGTATGCCGCTGAACCGTCACCAAATAAATAGCCGCGACCAAGGCAAAGAGAACGACAGAGACAGTCATTGCCATAATCATCGCGACCCCCCGCCGGCACCGGCAGTCTCTGTAAGCGCTCACCTTATCTCCCGTCTCATCCATTCCAGATACGCCTTATCCCCCGCTTGGATGGGGACGCCGACAAGCTCAGGAAGGTCATAAGGATGGTGCCCTTGCAAAAACTGCGACACCGCTTCAACACAACGCGCTTCTGTCTTGATCAGAAGCAAAACCTCGCGGCTGGATTCCTGTTTCCCGTTCCACCTGTAAAACGATGTGAGGCCCGGAAAGACATTGCAGCAGGCGGCAAGCCGTTTTCTCACGAGCCCTTCCGCCACTCTCTCCGCATCCTTCCGTTTTGGAAATGTTGAAAGAAGGATTAAGTACCGCGGAGTTCCCTTCCACTGCTTTATTCTACTTTCTTTTCGCATGAAAATGCAACTTTTTCAGTTTTTATGCAGGAAAGAGACGCGGTAATTGATTCCCTCTTCAAGCAGGCTGACATGACCTTCCCGGGCAAGCCATCCAAGGCTCATGAGAATCATATCCCGGGGCCTGTCGAGGTCTTCGACCAAAGCAGACAAAGTTGATTTTCCGTGCTGATCCAGGTAATGCCAAATATCCCCTGCGATGATGCCTAACTCAGTAATCATGGCTCTTCTCCCTTTGGTTGAGACTGTGACAGTGCGGACAGCGCGAAAACTCATCGTTGATGGAATCCACATAAGGCGTCATACAGATAGTGCACCGCCAAAAGTAACGACGCGTGAACGAAAAATTTTTGAAGGGATGCATCCCCTCAAAAAAAATCCAGATCATGAAGATGCCGAAAAGCGTAAAACCGGCATAAAAGCCGATAGCGGTCGAAAATGCAACGCGAAACATGTTCATTATTCCTGTGGGGAGAGCGGGAA
>JBDRBD010000143.1:0-2499 GCA_043823025.1 Candidatus Omnitrophota bacterium
GGAACAGTCGGAAGCGCTCGCGGCGGCGACGGATATGGGTTATCCGGTTGTTTTGAAAGTATGTGCCGCCGACATGGCCCACAAAACCGAGCAGGGTTTGATTGCGCTGGGGATAACAAATGAGGCGGACTTGGAACGCGCCTTCGAGGAATTGCATGCCAGGGCCGAGGCTCTCGGTGGCCGTCTTCTGGTTCAGGAAATGGTTCATGGTGCCCGCGAGGTGGTAATGGGAATGATACGCGACCCGCAATTCGGACCCTGCGTCATGTTCGGACTGGGCGGCATCTTCGCCGAAGCTCTGGACGATGTGTCCTTCAGAGTGGCCCCCTTGAGCGCGGGTGACTCCTTGGAGATGACTTCCGAGATTCGCGGCCACAAGATTCTGTCTGATATCAGAGGGATCAAAGCGGTTGACACGGAGGTACTCTGTCATTGCCTCCGGCAGTTGGGGCAGCTTGCCCTGGATCACCCGGCGGTACGTGAAATTGATATTAATCCGATGATAATCCGAGACAGCCGGCCGCTTGCGGTCGACGCCCTGATTGTTTTGGACAAACCGCAGTCTCAAATAAGAACAGACACATGGCCAAAGAGCGGGGTAGGACTGAAAATTTTTTTTGAACCTAAAAGCGTGGCTATCCTGGGAGCCTCAAAAACGCCTCACAAAGCCGGCAACGATGTCATTAAAAATATTCTGGCCAACGATTTCCACGGCAACCTGTATCTCGTGAATCCAAAAGGCGGGGAAATTCTCGGCCACAAGGTCTCGACATCGGTGCAGGAACCGCCGCCGGACAGCGATTTGGCGATTATCATCCTGCCTGCTGCAGTTACCCCGCAGGCAATCCGCGATTGTGCCGCAAGGGGGATCAAGGGGGTTGTTCTCGCTGCAGGCGGATTTGCCGAAGTTGACGAAAGCGGCAAGCAGCTCCAGGAAGATACCCTGACGGCCATTCGCGATACGGGTATTCGTGCCATCGGGCCGAACACGTCTGGGCATATCTCTACACCGCACAATTTTACTTCGAGCTTTTTTCCGTTGGGGAAAATCCCACGGGGCAATATTGCCTATATTGCCCAGACCGGCAATTTCGCCACCCACACCATGCGCTACATCATGTCAGCCGAGAATTATGGCGTGTCCCGCGTAACAGGTTTGGGCAACAAACTCGATGTGGAAGAAAGTGAAGTACTCGAGTATTATGCCCAGGACCCCGAAACCGAGGCCATCCTTATTTATCTGGAAAGCTTCAAGCGGCCCCGGCGTTTCATGGAGGTGGCCAGGCAGGTCACCAGAACGAAACCGGTGATTCTGCTGAAAGGCGGCGCCACGGAAAAGGGGGCCCATGCAGCCGTGGCCCACACCGCCGCCCTGGCTTCGGACGACAGAATCATTGACGCTGCGTTGCGGCAAGCCGGCGTAGTAAGGGTATACAAATACTCTCATCTCATTCTGGTGGCCAAGGCGCTGGCATTTATGCCCCTGCCCAAAGGGAACCGTGCCGCCATATTGGCCCCGTCGGGAGCCATGCTCGTTTGCCTGACCGACCTCTGTAACCGGTATTTAAAAATAGATGTTGCCAGGCTGGAAGAAAAAACCAGACAGCGTTTGCAGGATATCAGCACCGCTTATATCCGCATGCGCAATCCCGTCGATATTTGGCCCAGTGCGGCAGTTCATGGTGTTGAATATGCTTACCGGGAGGGGATGGAGGCGGTTTTGAATGACAAGAACATAGACGCCGTCACAGCAATACTCATGCTGACCGATGAAACCGGTGTCCCGCCCCTGGACTTCATTGTGGAACTCAAAGAGCGCCACCCCCACAAGCCGATTTACATAACTTTCAGTGGAGAGAAGAAACACATGGACGCCGCCAAGGCCTTCCTGGAGCCCCGGGGGGTACCGACATTCAATTTCATCGAGGAACCAATCGAGGTCCTGGACATCCTGGCGCAGTGCCGTTATTCCATGGAGCGGTCCTGAGCTTTTGTGAGACTCCGGGAAGAAGTGCAAGGGTGAAAAGCCTTGTACTTCTTCCCGCACCCTTTATAGGGAGCTATCCCAGCAGTCGCTTATTTATTCAGCGTTCTTTGCCTCGGCCAATCCCTGGTGAAGGGAAGCGATCAGGTTCTTGGCTGCATTGCCAAGCATGGTGATGTCGCCGCTGACACCCAGGTAACGGTATCCCGCCGCGGCCAATTTAGCCGCCTGCTCGACAGATCCAACGAAAGCACCCATGTGCGTTCCGGTTCGCGCGGCGGCGGCCTCCACCTCGCGTATCCGGGTGACCACCTCAGGGTGATCGAACTTGCCGGGGGCACCAAAATCGACACTCAGGTCCATGGGGCCGATAAAAGCCACATCAAGCCCCTGCATCATCGTGTCGATCGGTTCTTCAACCTCCCGTGTTTCAAATTGACCGATCACGAGAGCGCGTTTGTTCGATTCCTCCAGATACCGGGGAATCGGAACGTTCCCATAGCCGGCCCAAGCGT
>JBDRBD010000144.1:0-5846 GCA_043823025.1 Candidatus Omnitrophota bacterium
GCTCGCCCGCCGGCAGGTCGGTTTCGGGCGCGGCGGACGGATGCAGATCGAAAAAGATCGAGTGGAGCTTTTGTCCGGGGTGAGAGGCGGAATGACCTTGGGGAGCCCCATCGCGCTTTTGATTCAGAACAGGGACTTCAAAATCCATGAGCTCCCGAAAGTCACCAAGCCCAGGCCGGGCCATGCGGATCTCGCCGGCGCGTTGAAATATGCCCACGCCGATATCCGGAATGTCCTGGAGCGGTCCAGCGCCCGGGAGACGGCGGCGCGCACAGCGGTGGGTGCGGTCTGCAAAATGTTGTTGCGGGAATTCGGGATCGATATGATGAGTCATGTGATCCGGATCGGCGGCGTCGCGGCCGATACACGGAAACTTTCCCTGAAGGAGATTCGGGAGAACGCTGAGTCCTCCGAGGTGCGCTGCGCAGATCCTGCCGCATCCAAACGGATGGCTGGGGAAATTGCAAAGGCGAAGGAAGACGGAGATACCCTCGGCGGAGTCTTTGAGGTGATCGTCACCGGTGTGCCGGCGGGACTCGGGAGCCACGTCCATTATGACCGTAAACTCGATGGGCGGCTGGCCCGGGCGATTCTGTCGATTCAAGCAATGAAGGCGGTGGAAATCGGCGACGGGGTGGCGAATGCCCAGAAGCGGGGGTCCGAAGTCCACGACCCCATTTTTTATAACTCCAAAAAAGGATTCTATCGGAGCAGCAACCATTCGGGCGGTATCGAAGGGGGGATGTCGAACGGCGAGCCGATTCTCCTCCGCGCCTACATGAAGCCGATTGCGACGCTTTTGAAGCCGCTTCCGTCCGTGGACATCGCTACCAAACAGCCCGTGGAAGCTACTGTCGAGCGCTCCGACGTTTGCGCTGTTCCGGCTGCCGGCGTGATCGGGGAGGCCGTCGTTGCCTTCGAAATCGCAGACTGTTTCCTGGAAAAATTCGGAGGAGACTCCCTTCGCGAAACCAAGCGGAATTACGAAGGGTATCTGAAACAGTTGAAGGAATTTTAAGTGAGGAATATTGCCATCGTCGGATTCATGGGGACCGGTAAAAGTGCGGTTGCCCGGCTCCTGGCGGAGCGGCTGAAAAAAACGTATGTGTCGGTCGATGAGACCATCGTCTTCCAGGAGAGCCAGGCTATCGGCGACATTTTTAAGAACAAGGGCGAACCGTACTTTCGAAAGGTGGAATCCGAGGTCGTTCAAAAGGTCTCCGCCATGGAGAATGTCGTCATCGACTGCGGCGGCGGGGTTGTCATTGATGAGACAAACGTCACACAGTTGAAAAAAGGCGGGCCCGTTATCTGCCTGACGGCGGACCCCTCCGTGATTTACGAAAGGGTCAAACACCATGGGCACCGGCCCTTGCTGAACGTTCCTGACGGGTGGGAGGCGATTGCTCAGCTTCTTAAGGAACGGCAGACCTACTACGCACGCGCCGATTTCAGCATTGACACAAGCTGTTTGACGGTGGAAGAAGTGGTTTCAAAGATCGAGTCCCGCTTGAAACGGAAAGGGAAATCCCATGAATGAACGGGAAGCGCTGGTTCTCCTGAACGCTGTAGAAGGGATAGGTCCGGTCCGTCTCAAGAAAATTCTGACTTGTTGCGAGAGCGTTCAATCTGTTTTTGGGAAAACTCTTTCCGAACTTGAGGCCATCGGTATCCCCGGACAAATCGCAGCGTCGGTCCTGGAGGCGCCCAAGCGGATCGATGTTGAGAGAGAATTTGCGCTGGCGTTAAAGGAAGATGTCCAAATTGTCACAGCGGCGGACGCGGCGTATCCGAAGGCGCTGAAGGAGATCCCAGACGCTCCGGCAGTCCTGTATGTCAAGGGTGCGTTGAATCCCGGAAAAGAACTTTATATTGCCATCGTGGGGTCGCGAAAGGCTTCCCGGTATGGCTTGGATATGGCTGAACGATTTTCCGGGGAACTGGTCTCCTACGGTTTTACGGTTGTTTCCGGCTTGGCGCTTGGAATTGATGCGGCGGCGCATCAGGGGGCGCTGGAGGCGCAGGGGCGCACCGTCGCGGTGTTGGGAGGAGGGCTCATGCAGCTTTATCCATTGTCCAACGTGGCGCTTGCCCAGGAAATCGCCCAGTCCGGAGCGCTGGTGAGTGAATTTCCCATGCGCTATCCCGCACTGCCTCAGAATTTTCCCCGCCGCAACCGCGTGATCAGCGGACTGGCCATGGGCGTTTTGGTCGTAGAGGCCGGCGAGAAAAGTGGGGCGCTCATCACAGCGCGGTGTGCCATCGAACAGGGCCGGGAAGTGTTTGCTCTGCCAGGGCGGGTTGATTCCCCTCTTTCAAAGGGAACCCACCGGCTGATCCAGGACGGGGCAAAGCTCGTTCAGGAGATTACCGACATTTTCGAAGAACTGAAGATACCCATCCTCCACGAAGGTGCATCGCGCCATCCCTTCATTTCCAAGTCCGCCGCCGCGCTCTCGGAGGAGGAAGAAGTTGTTTACGAAATCCTTACAGAGCTTCCAAAACCGTTTGATGCCATTGTGGGACAAACGCACCTTTCACCGCAGAAAGCCCTGTCCAGTCTGGTGCAGCTTGAAATCAAAAAACTGGTCCGGACGTATCCGGGAAATCATTACGCACGAAAATGAAAGCCGCTGAAATGGAACTTCGAGTGAACGGTGAAGTCAGGAAAGCCCCCGTGGGGTGTTCTGTGACTTCGCTGCTTCACGACCTGGCTGTTGACCCAAAGAATATTGTGGTGGCGCTGAATGATGCGATTCTCCCGAAAGAAGAATATGCCGCCTGTATTCTGGAGGAAAAAGATGCCGTCGAGATTATCCAGGTCGTGGGCGGAGGCAGCGGGAAGTTCCTCGTGATCGTCGAATCTCCCGCCAAATCCAAAACGATCCATCATATCCTGGGAGACCATTATGTGGTGCGTCCTTCCATGGGCCATGTCATTGATCTTCCCTCCAGCTCCATGGGGGTTGACCTCGAAAAGAATTTTGAGCCTCATTACGTCGTCATCAAGGGGAAGAAGAAGCTGTTAGCCGCCCTGAAGAAGGAAGCGAAGCAGATGGATGCCGTTTATCTGGCGCCGGACCCGGACCGGGAAGGGGAGGCCATTTCCTGGCATCTGAAAAAACATCTGGGTGATCACAAAAAAATTTACCGCGTCGTGTTCCACGAAATCACCCGGGAAGCGGTGTTGGATGCTTTTAAGCATCCCAGCGACATTGACACGAAGAAAGTCAATGCCCAGCAGGCCCGCAGGATCCTGGACCGCATCGTCGGCTACAGTCTAAGTCCTTTGCTTTGGAAAAAGGTCGGCAAGGGGCTGAGCGCAGGACGCGTTCAGTCGGTTGCGGCGCGCCTGATCGTGGACCGGGAAAAAGAAATTGCCGCTTTCGTCCCTCAGGAATACTGGGAATTAGAGGCGCGTCTTTCTTCGCAAAAAGCCCCCAAGAAGGATTTTCTTGCAGCGCTTGAGAAGGTGAACGGCGAAAAGGCGGAGTTGGCAGGCCGCGAGGCGGTGGATGTTCTCCTCAAACAGATTGACCGCGCTCCCTTTGTGGTGAAGGACATCCGCCAAAGCGAAAAGAAAAAATCGCCGGCCGCTCCTTTCACCACCAGCAAACTGCAGCAGGACGCCTTCAACAAACTCCATTTTTCTGCGGCAAGAACCATGCGGGTGGCCCAGCAGCTTTATGAAGGGTTGGACGTGAGCCAAGAAGGAACGGTCGGGCTGATCACCTACATGCGGACCGATTCGGTGCGGGTGAGCGAAAGCGCGATTGCGCAGGTCAGGGTCTATATCGAGAAAGAATTCGGAAAGGACTACCTTCCTCCCGCGGCAAACCGTTACCGTTCCAAAAAAACAGCCCAGGAGGCCCATGAGGCCATTCGCCCCACATCCGTATACCGGGAACCGGACAAGATCAAATCATCCCTGACGGCGGATCAGTACAAACTCTATCAGCTGATCTATTCCCGTTTTGTGGCGAGTCAGATGGAGAAAGCGAATTTCCTGACTACCACCGTCGACATTGCCTGCGCCATCGCCCTCTTCCGAGCGTCTCACCAGAGGTGTCTGTTTGAGGGTTTTCTTTCGGTGTATGCGACTGAGGAAGAGGAAAATAAAAAGAAGGAGTCGCTCCCCCCGCTTTCCATCGGGGAGCATCTCACCTTTCACGAATTTCTGCCGAGCCAGCATTTCACAAAACCGCCTCCCCGGTATACGGAAGGCTCGCTGGTCAAAGCACTCGAAGAACTGGGCATCGGGCGCCCCAGCACCTACGCGCCGACCCTTCAAACCATTCTTCAAAGAGACTATGTGCGGCGGGAAAAGGGGAGCCTCGTCCCGACAGAGTTGGGGACTTTGGTGACAAACCTCCTCATCGAACATTTTCCGAAGATCCTGGATATTCAGTTCACTGCAACGATGGAGGAGGAGTTGGACGAGGTGGAAGAGGGGCGGGTGGAGTGGGTGGATGTTTTAAAGAAATTCTACGAGCCCTTTTCAGAGCGTTTATCAAATGCCCAGACCAACATCAAGCGGGAAGTGATTGAAACCAAAGAGACGTGCCAGATGTGTGGCCGGCCCATGGTACTCAAGTGGGGGAGGTCCGGAAGGTTTCTGAGCTGTTCCGGTTTCCCGGACTGTAAAAACGCTCGCTCCATTACGACAGGGATTGCCTGTCCCTCACCGGGTTGCGATGGGGAACTGGTAAAGCGGCGATCGAAGAAAGGGCGTTTTTTCTATGGATGCATCCGTTATCCTAAATGCACTTATACGGCAAGCCAGCTTCCGTCGGAAGGATCGCATCCGGAGAAAGAAACGGGTACGTCTTCTTGAGTTTTCAGGGGCCCCCCAACCTGTTCCAAAGAAGGCCAAGCCGTGAAACGCTATATCGAAAAATTTTTTCGTTATCTGCAGTACGAAAAAAATGTTTCTCCGCATACCATCACGTGCTATCGGGGTGATTTAGAAGCTTTTCAACAGGCAGTGGGGGAAGTTGCTGTTGAGAAGGTGACGCTGCTCGATCTGCGCAGGTTTTTGGCAGATCTCAAAGCGAAGAATTTGAAAAAAATCACCATGGCGCGGAAACTCTCGTCCCTCCGGACCTTTTTCAAATTTCTCTGCCGGGAAGGTTATCTGAAAACAAATCCGACCCTCACCCTCCGAACCCCGAAACAGGAAAAACGGCTCCCGAGGACGCTGGGACTTGAAGAAGTCAAACAAATTTTGGAAGCACCCGCCGAAGGGTTTCTCGGGCAGCGGGACCGGGCGATTCTCGAGACCCTCTACAGTTCGGGACTGCGCGTGAGCGAGTTGACCCAGCTGAATCTCTCCCATGTGGACTTCATTGGCGGTGTCGTGAAGGTCATGGGGAAAGGGAAGAAAGAGCGGCTGACCCCTATTGGGGAAGAAGCGCTCCGGGCCATTCGTGCGTATCTGGAGACGCGGGAGAAGGTGAAGATACAGCGGAATGCTCAGGCCCTCTTCACCAACAAAAACGGCACCCGGCTGACGAGCCGGAGCGTGCGGCGGCTTTTGGACCGCGCGATTCGAAAGACAAGCCTGGCCTACCACGTCTCCCCGCACACCTTGCGCCACTCCTTTGCCACGCATCTTTTGGACCGAGGCGCGGATTTGAGGTCGGTGCAGGAACTTTTAGGGCACCAGCATCTCTCGACGACGCAAATCTATACCCATGTCACGGCAGAGCGCCTGAAGAAAATTTATGAAAAGACGCATCCGAGAGCATAATCTGCTAAGTACAGTTTTAGCGTAGAGCGCCCGCCTGCCACGAGTTTCTCGGGGCGGGCAGGGATAGCGTGGAGCGTATAGTACGTTTTTTTAAACT
>JBDRBD010000145.1:0-7467 GCA_043823025.1 Candidatus Omnitrophota bacterium
TGCAGGCCGCCTTCGGCCCTACGCCGGAAACGGTAATGAACTTCTCGAAAAATTCACGCTCGATTTCGTTCAGGAATCCGATGAGAACAGGGATGCTGCGGGAAGGTTCCACCTGATGATAATGATAGGTGACCAGCGAAATCACATCTCCTTCCTTCAGATGATCCTGTTCAATGGCCCGCATGACCACCGCTGGGACGAGGACTTCGTAAACAACGCCCTGCATGCCCACCAAAACACGATCCTCCCTTTTCTGACGCAGGGTTCCTTGGAGATGGGCAATCATGGCTTCCCTCTCAAATAGACATAACTCATGGCCAGCGCCAGCGCATCAAAGACATCCGCCGGACAGGAAAAATTCTCTTTCAAATGCAAAAGCGTTTTCACCATCGCCTGAATTTGTGCTTTTGTCGCACTGCCATTACCGACAACGGCCTTTTTCACCCGCTTTGCGGAAAAACTCACAACCGGAAGTTTTTTCTCAGAACATACCGAAAGGAGAACGCCGCGGGCATGTCCCATCAGTATCGCCGTCTGGGGATGTTGGAGATGCGAATAGAGATCTTCGAGGATGACCACTTCTGGCCGGCATTTCTGTACGACCTCTCGGAATCCTCGGCGGAGCGTCAAGAGTTTTTTCTCAAGAGGGTCCTGTCGGCGGGTGCTGACAACGCCTCCTTCGATCAGCGAGAAGCAATTCCCCTCTGTCCGGATAGCGCCGTATCCTGTCGTTCCAAGACCCGGATCCACTCCCAGGATACGCATAGAATCGTTTTATTCCTCCTTCGAGGCCGCCTGGAGGATCTCGTCGGGGATATCGAAATTGGCATAGACATGCTGGACATCGTCGTGATCTTCCAGGCTTTCGACGAGCTGAAGTACCTGCTTGGCCGCTTCGCCGTCGACTTTCACAAAGGTCGTCGGGAGCTTCGTCACCTCTGCCATCTGAAGCTTCACGCGATTCTGCTCCAGGGCCTTTTTGACCTTCTCAAAGTCTTTCGTGTCGCAGGTGATCTCGTAAACATCGCCTTCCGTTTTCAAGTCTTCTGCGCCATTTTCCAGGGCAATATTCATCAGCGCTTCTTCGTCCATGCAGCTGCGCTCAACGAGAAAATAGCCTTTGCTTTTGAAAATCCAGCTGACTGAACCCAGACCGGCAAGGTTGCCGTTCTTCTTGGAAAAGAGGTTTCGAACCTCATAGTAAGTTCGGTTCTTGTTGTCTTTCAAAACTTCCACGAGAACAGCGACTCCGCCGGGACCGTACCCCTCATACACCACTTCTTCATAGGAGACGCCGGGGAGTTCTCCGGTCCCTTTTTTAACGGCCCGATCCACGTTATCGCTCGGCATATTGGCCTGGCGCGCCCGCTCCAAAGCCAGGCGCAGCTTTGGATTGGTTTCCGGATTTCCGCCGCCGTGACGCGCCGCCACGGTGATTTCACGGATAAGCTTGGTAAAGACCCGGCCCTTTTTGGCGTCTTGCGCCGCCTTCTTATGCTTCGTGGTTGCCCACTTTGAATGACCTGACATGGTCTACTTTTCCGCTTCTGCCGTGACTGGCTTTGCCTGTTGAATAATCCCTTGACTCAGCTTTTGGGGGACGATTTCGTAATGCGAGAATTTCATCGTGTAGGATCCCCGCCCCCCCGTGAGACTCTTGAGATCCGGGGCGTATTTCAACATCTCTGAGAGCGGCACCTGTGCCCGGAGAATCTCCATTCTTCCCTTGGATTCCATTCCCAGCATCCGGCCGCGGCGGGAATTGATGTCTCCCGTAATGGATCCCATGCATTCGCCCGGAATGGAAATCTCCGCCTCCATGATGGGTTCGAGTAAAACCGGTCCCGCCTCCAATACCGCTTTCCGCAGCGCCATCGCCCCCGCGATTTGAAACGCCAAATCGGAAGAGTCAACCGGATGGAAGGTTCCATCGTCGAGCGTCACACGAACATCCGCGAGAGGATAGCCGGCCAGGGCTCCTTCGGTCATCGCCTGCCGGACTCCTTTTTCCACGGATGGGATAAAGTTGCGAGGAATGGCGCCGCCCACCACTTCATCGACAAACTCGAAATCGCCGCCCCGGGGAAGGGGTTCGATGCGAATCCAGCAATCGCCATACTGACCGTGACCCCCGGATTGCTTTTTATACTTTCCCTGCACCCGCACGTTCTTGGTGACGGTCTCCTTGTAGGCAACTTTCGGCGTGCCCACATCCACAAGAACGCCGAAACGGCTCGAAAGCCGCTTGACCATGACGGTCAGATGCAGATCCCCCATCCCGGAGATAATCAGTTCTTTGGTCTGGGTATCCCGCGTCACACGGAAGGTTTTGTCCTCCGCTGCCAGTTTTGACAAGGCATCCGAGATTTTGTCTTCGTCGCTTCGGCTCTTTGGTTTCAGCGAAACAGAGATTGCCGGTTCCGGGAAGAGGACCGGCTCGTATAAAATCGGCTGTTTTTCGTCGGCAAGGCTGTCCCCCGTCTGGGTCTCTTTTAATTTTGTGACGCCGACAATTTCGCCCGGGCCTGCTTCGTCCAGGTTGGTTTGGTCCTTTCCCTGAAGCAAAAGAATTTTCCCGGTTTTCTCCTTTGTCTTGCGCGTCACATTATAAAAGGAGCTCTCCGAACGGATCGTCCCGGAAAAGACGCGGAACATGGTCACTTGACCAAGATAGGGATCCGAAATGGTCTTCACGACCTGTGCGCTGAACGGTTCCTGCGAGTCGCATTTGCGCTCAGAGGGCTCACCCGTAGAAGGATTCTTGCCGCGAACAGAACCCCGGTCCTGCGGCGAAGGAAGATACGTGACGATGGCCTGGAGAGCGGCCTTGGCCGAATCCCCTTGGGTAGAAGAGCCGCAGAGAATCGGGGCAAGGGATCCCGAAAGAACGCCGGTCCGCAAACCCTTCTGGATTTCCGAGGGCTCCAGGGACCCTTTCTCAAGGTATTTTTCAAGAAGTGCGTCATCCCCTTCTGCAATTCCTTCCAACAGCTTCTCCTGGATTGCCTTCGCTTCTTGGAGAACTGCTGCACCTTCCAAAAGACTGTCGACCTCTTTGAACGAAGCGCCTCCGCCGTTCGGAAACTGAATAGGGACGCATTTGGTTCCGAACTGTTTCTGGACTTCCTGAAAGACTTTTTTGAAATCGGCATTCTCTTTGTCGAGCTTGTTGATGAAAAAAAGCCGGGGAATTTTATGATGTTCCAGAAGATCCCAAGCCCTTTCCGTCCCCACTTCGACACCCGTGGCGCCGTCAATGACAATCACGGCCCCATCTGCCACAGGAAGCGCCGCCACCGTTTCGCTGGAGAAATCGGTGTAACCGGGGGTATCGATGAGGGTTATCTGGCATCCGTTCCAGTCGCAATGAAGGAAACTGGCATTAATCGAAATCCGCCTTTCGATCTCATCGCTACTGTAGTCACTGACCGTAGTTCCTTGGGTGATAGACCCGAGCTTTTTGATCGCTCCGGAATGAAAAAGAAGCGCTTCGGATAAAGAACTCTTGCCGGAAGTAGAATGGCCCAGAAGGATCACGTTTCTGATGTTCTTTGCCATAACACCTTAACTCCTTTCATGTTACTATAAACGAAATCCGGCCGATTGTCAACCGTTTGAAAGAGCGTTAGTGGAGAGAGTTCCTAGGCAGTACCCGGGTTTCCCAGGCCGCGCTCTAAAAGAATCTTACGAGAAAACGAAGGAGGATATTGGTGTAAATCCCGGCTCCGACATCATCCAGGAAAACGCCCCAAGGGCCCTTTATTTTCTCCAAGCGGTCCAGGGGAAAAACTTTGACCGAATCGAAAAAGCGGAAGAGGACAAAACAGAGAACAAGGTAAGGTATTTTCGGAGGGATTAAAAACAAAGAGATCATCATCCCAACAACCTCATCCATGACAATCCAACTCGGATCTTTTTCTTGCGTCGCCTGTAACGCCACGCGGGAACTGACAAAACCGACAATCCCCAAAATGCCTAGCACCACTAAGAATAAGGGGGGTTGGTCAAGAAGCGGCAGGGAAAGAAAGAGGGCCGCAAGACTGGCCAGCGTACCTGGAAGGATGGGTGAATATCCGATTCCGCAGGCGCTTGCGATCATTTTGGCAACGGGTTTTTCGGGATTACCTGGCATAAAAAAGGACCCGATTTCGGAAGAGGTATAACACGCCTGAGCTGACGGTCACAAAAACCGCAACAAACATCACGAAAAAGACGGAAACTTCCAGGAAAAAAAGCGAGACTCCCTTTTCCTTCACCAAAAGCACCAAGAGAACCCAGACCACTGCGAACACCTGGGTCACTGTTTTATGCTTCCCCCCCTTCTCCGCCACAAGGACCTTTCCTTTTGACAGGGCGAGAAGCCTCACTCCGGTAATCAACAACTCGCGCATCAGAATAAAGACGACCATCCATGCAGGCACCAGCTGAAGTTTCACAAACGCCAGGAATGCGGCGAGAATCAGGATTTTGTCCGCGATCGGGTCCATGAGCTTCCCGAATTCGGAAACCTGATGCCGGCTGCGCGCGATCATGCCGTCATACAGGTCTGTCGCAGATGCCGTCAGAAATGTGAAAAGCGCCAGGGCCCGATAAAAAAAGCCGCCCCGGAACAAAAAAATCATGAATAGAAAAGTCAGAAGAATTCTCGAGAGGGTCAGCTGATTGGCAAACGTCACGGCTGGTCTCCCAGCCCCCATCCTTTGCGCGTCATGGTGATTTTTTCAAGGGGTCTTCCCTTCACGCCCGGGATCCCCAAAAGGCGGCGGTTCAGCTCGAGCTGGACAGCTCCGCCGTCGCTGAGCGACACTTCAAAACGCTTTTGGGCCATCCACATTTCCTCTTTTCCCTTGGAAAGAAGTCCCTTGTACATGAGCTGGCCGTCGGAAGATACCGAAATCCAGGTATTCTCCTCGGCGCGCAGTTTCAACTTGAGGGGTTGCTGCTCCGCGATTCGGAAGGAATAGGGAGAAAATGCCCCCGGCATGAGCGGAGAGTGCCGAGGCCCGAGAGAAAGAAAAGAAACGTTTCGTGTTATTTTCGAGACGCCCCATACGGCGCCGTAAAGACATACAAACACGGCAATCGCCACAAGACTCCTGCGCACCCACGGTGCGACGCCCGCCTCCTCTTCCCAGTAACTTTCCGGCGCGGCAGAAGGAACGGGGAGCGGCAGGCGCTGCGTCCCTTCCCAAAATTCGTGTGCAAGTTCTTCTTCGTTCAGCCCGACCTCTCGCGCGTAACTTTTGATGAAACCTTTAAGATACACGCGGCTCAGGTCTTTCTCCGCCCGGTCTTCCTCAATGGCCTGAAGGACCTTGGGATGGATTCTGGTCTTCCGGCCGATCTCCTCCAGGGTCAGGCGTTTTTTCTCCCGGGCTGTCTTCAAGGTGGATCCGACAGACGCCATCCGTTAAACCTCCGAGGTTGATTCTTTCTTTTCGCGTTCGGAACTCTCAACAAGAATTTCCCTGGGTTTGCTCCCCCGATAGGGACCAACGATCCCTTCTTCTTCCATCATGTCAATCAAGCGCGCCGCCCGGCTGTATCCGAGCCCAAAACGCCTCTGCAGTACGGAAACGGAGGCGTGACGCGTTTCTAGAACAGTCCTCACGGCTTCATCATAAAGTTCGTCTTTGGCAAGGCCTGTCCCCATCCGCTTTTCCTGCTCGCGGAGTATTGCTTCATGATACTCCGGCGAGCGCTGCGACCGGCTCCACTGGGCAATCCGTTCAATCTCTTCGTCCTGCACCAGGGCCCCTTGGGCGCGGATGGGTTTGGCAAGACCCGGTTTCATGAAAAGGAGATCACCCTTCCCGACCAGTTTGTCCGCTCCGTTCATATCCAACACAGTCCTTGAGTCCACCTTCGAGGCCACCTTGAAGGAGATTCTTGCCGGAAAATTGGCCTTGATAATACCGGTCAGGACATCCACCGACGGGCGCTGAGTCGCCAGCACCATGTGGATCCCGACGGCCCTGGAAAGTTGGGCAAGCCGCGTAATCGCGCCTTCAACTTCCTGCGGGACAATCATCATGAGATCCGCCAATTCGTCAATCACAACCACCAGATAAGGAAGCATCTCGAATGTTTCGCCTTCCGGAAGCTCTTTTTTCTGGGCAAGGCGCTGATTGTAGGCGTCAATGTGACGGACGCCCATCTTCGCCAAAAGCTGGTAACGATTTTCCATCTCCTGTACGACCCAGGCGAGTGCGCCTTTCACCTTCTTGGGATCGGTCACGACCGGGGCGATGAGATGAGGCAAGCCGTTGAACAGGGCCAATTCCACCATCTTGGGGTCTACCATCAGAAATTTCAGATCGTCCGGCGAGCTGTTGTACAAGAGACTCGCAATGATTGCATTGATACAAACGGTTTTCCCGGACCCGGTCGTTCCGGCAATCAATAGATGCGGCATCTCCCCAAGGTCTGCGACAAGCGGCGTCCCCCCCGTATCTTTCCCGATGGCCAAGGTCAGCTTTGAAGAACTCTCCCTGAATTCGCTGGATTCAAGCACCTCCTTCAAATAAACGATGGCGCTCGTGGAATTCGGCACTTCAATCCCAACCGCCGATTTCCCCGGAATAGGGGCGATAATCCGGACGCTCGGCGCCTTCATGACCAATGCAATGTCATCTGAAAGGACTGTAATCTTGTTGACCTTGACGCCCGGGGCGGGTTGAAGTTCGTACCGCGTAATCACCGGACCCTGTTCCACTGCCACGACTTCCACCTCGATCCCGAATTCACGAAGCGTCTCCTCAAGAATGTTGGAATTCTCTTCGAGATTCTCGCGAATCTGCCGCTCTTTCAGGGGCGGAGGTGAATTCAAAAGATCGAGCGAAGGGAGTTGATAGGAACCGGTCTCCTTGACGACGGGCGCGGGGCTTTCCTTCGGCGCCCTTGGTCTTTCCGGTTTCGCCTTAGGCGCCACCAAACGGGGACTCGGCTCTTTCTCCGGAGTCTCCTCCTTGACCTTCGGCGCCCTGATGTCGTCTCCGGTGTCCGTTTCCCGTCCGCGCCTCACGACAAGAGGCGTTTCCTTCCAGAGCTTCTCGGGGATCTTCCGCTCCCGCGTCTTCCGCCACACAAAAAGCGCTTTCATCATCCGGAATGTTTTTCGGAAGGCACGGCCTAGCGAACCCAAGAGCGGATCGATGCGAATATTGGTCGCCAAAATAAGACAGATGAGAAAAACGGCTCCCAGGATTACAAAACTTCCCGGCGTTCTCAAATAGCGCCTCAGGAGATCCGAAATGAAAAGTCCGAGGACACCGCCGACCTTGAAGCGAACCGGCTCGCTCCCGAATGTGAGCAAACTCAGGAGCGACGCCGTGGACAGGAAAAGAAGCGCGCCTCCCCACAGCCGGATCGAAAGCAGTTTCTGGTCTTTCCCGAAAAACTTCAAGGCCCCCCACACCAGAATGACGGCGGGAATCAAAAAGGCCGTCCATCCAAAAAGGAAAAGAA
>JBDRBD010000146.1:0-6796 GCA_043823025.1 Candidatus Omnitrophota bacterium
AAAAGCAAAAAGGAAAATGGGAACATGCAAAGCGGATTTCTCCCAGAAGTACCCCTCTTGCATGGATTGGTTCAGCCATCCGATCAGCACAAGAAGGCACAGGATGTTCGTCAGATTGAGAGCCGTCATCACGCCCCCGAAATCCCCCGGCAAAACCCGGCTGAACGGAAGATACATGATGAGCGCGTACAAGGCGAATTCATGTCGAAAGAGTGTGGAAATGATAAGTAAGATCCCGCCGAATGCCAGAATTCCAATCAGAACGGGCCCGGAGAGAGAGACATTCTTATCCACGATATACGCCAAGACCAGGGCGCATCCTAAAAAGACAAGAAGCACCTTCCGGGACAGAGTCTCGGGTAGCTTATATGCGATTGCCTTTGCAATAGCCATAACATCCCTCAGTAAAATGGAGCAACTGTTCAACAAAATGATTCAGCGAAAATTCTTCCTGAACGCGTTGATAGGCCGCTTCCACCATCTTTTTGACATCGGGCCCGCCTTCAAGAACCCTGAGGATCGCCTTCCGCAGGGCTTCCGGATCCTCCGGCGGGACCACAATAGCGGTTATCTCCGGAATCATATAATCCCGCACACCGGTAACACCACTCACAATCACCGGCTTTTTCAACTGCATCGCATTCAGGTAACTCTGTTGGCCTGCACTCTGAAGAAGTCCTTTGTAAAACGGGAGAACTACAAGGCGCGACCCCGCCATCAGGCGGCGGAATTCGACCGGATCGGCTGTCCTTGTGGTCACATGCGGCGGAAGTTCTTTCCCGTTCCAGGCGGTGGTCTGCTTGGCCACAATCATCGTTGGGGCAGAAAGGGGTTTAACGGCCTCAAGGAGCGTCTCATAATCCCTCGAGGAATCTCCACCGGCAAAAATATAATCCCCGTTTCGGCTCTCAACCGTATAGCCATCGAGAGAAGTCGGGTGCGGCAAAAACGCAAATTTTTCCTTCGGGATTCCGAAATACCGGCTGTAATTTTCGCATTCCTCCCGAGACCAGACCAGAAAAAGTGAAATCGAACGCGCCATCGCCCGAAGGAGCCATTTCTTAAACCAGTACACCAAGGGATTCTTCTCATATTTCCAGAGACAGCAGGTCATGAGATGCGGAATTTTCCGCCCGGGAAAAAGTCCCTGAAGCAGCGCAAAAAGACAATCCTCCCGCTCGCTCCCTGTGAGAAGCACCCGGTAATCTTTCCGTATCCGGAGAAGTTGGAACGGGATCGTTAAGTCCCGGAACCCGAGTTTCGCCAAAAAGCGGATCTTCCGGCCGGGCTTCGGTGAAACAAGCTCTGTCTTCTCCCGCCAAAGTTCACTTTGAGGAAGCGGATAGGTTGTGAGAATTTCCTTCTTTTTTCCGAAAAGGACTTTTTCTTTTTTCATCCAGAAAAACCGTCTTTTGTAAAAGTAATACCCTGTCTGGACAAAGCCGCTTTTCTGACTTGCCCGTATGACGACTTCGTTTCTAGGCTGAATAGTAATCAGGAAACTTTGGACCCCTTCTTCCCACAAAATGGCCTCTAATTGTTTTGTTAACTCTGTGTAAACGCCGCGCCGCCGGTATCTGGGGTCCACCTTTGCGTTATACCGGTAAACTTGACCTTCCCGAGGAGAAATCGTGTCCAGAACGGGCCAAAGGAAAACGGACTTTTTTGAAACCCATATAAAAGCAACAGCCTTCCCGCAGTCTTCCGCGATAAAACAGCGGTCTCCTTGCAAAAATCGCTCTTCGATTTTTTCTACGGTCAGGTCTCTTTGCAATTGCGTCAGTTGTCCGGCTTCCGAAGGATCGAGCCAACGATACGTAAAAGCCTCCGTCAAGCCCTGCCCGACCCCCGGCTTTTTCAAAGGGCGCTCAAAGATAAGAAGCTTGCGACTGCACCAGATTCTCTCGAGAGTTTCCCGCGTCAGCGTCCACCACCCTTTTTTCTGGATAAGGGAAATAAACTTTTTACTTTTTTCCGCCATGAAAGTGTTTTCCTAAAAATTGACCCATCATGCTGCGCATCCGGCTAAACCCCGGCCGGGGATCGTCCCACCGGAACAAGGCTGGCTCTATCGGAAAGTGGTATGCACCCAACCATTCTCCCGCCGAGATTTTCCCTTCGTGGAAACGCTGCCGTACTCCCAGAAGATCCAAGTCAAACGCCACCCACCGCACACCCTCCTGCTGCCGTCCCAATGGTTCGGGAGCGATGCCAAGGGATTCCAGATAAACCAAAAACGCAAAATCGATCCCGCAACGCGCGGCTAGTGCATGCTGAATCCAAAGCCGCGGGTTCACTTCAATCACGTTAAGTGCCCCCGTCCTAGAATCCTCTTTAAACTCCACCTCCGCCGCGCCTACATAGTTCATTTTCCGCAAAAGTGACACCGCCTCATTCGCCGCGCGCTCATTCCAAACGCTTTCGCAAATGGCCCCGATCCCCAAAAATGGCGGATACTGCCGGATTTTCCTCGCCGTGAAAGTCCCGAGCACTTTGCCTTCCCTGTCCAGATAAACCGCAGCAGACCAGTGATGTGAATCGTCCCCGGGAATCATTTCCTGCACAACACATGAGCTTCCTTCTGCAAGACATTTTGAGGAAAGTTCCAAAAGTTCCTTTTCCGACGTGGCAATCCACGCTTTTTCCTCAAAAGTGTGTTTTTGAGTCGGCTTCACGAGGCAAGGAAAAGAAATTCGTTCTACGATGCGCTTTAAATCTTCCTCCCCTGTCGCCGTCTTTGTCGCTGGAGTCTGAAATCCGAGTCGGCTTGCCTCTTCAGCAAAGCGTCCTTTATCCAACAACATCTCGATGACGCCTTTTTCTGGAAGGATAAAGCGACTTATTTTCTGAAGCGCTTCCCGCGCCTCCGAAATCCATAACACTGCCTCATCGCTTGTCGGAATCAGAACCGGATGACTGCGATATCGCCCAGAAATATTCTTCAGGACCGAAAGGAGTCCTTCGCTATTTCCTAACGTCATTTTTTCAAAATCACCGTAACGAGATCTTGCACCTATTGCATGAGGATCGTCTCCAATTTTTATTATGGGGATTCCCCTCTGACCCAACAGTCGGTTCACACCCAAACCGGTCCGCCCTTGTCCTATGACAATGACGGGTGCCATCATATGTGTTTTTTTCCTTCGGAAAATGTGAAAACGTGAAATAGGCGTCGTTGGCTTAAAATCAATTCTTTCTCTTTTTGTCCAGAAGAGTCGTTTTCGATAACAAAAATATGCAGTTTGTACAAAACCAATTTTTGTACGAGCACGGAGAGAAGAAACATTCTCTGGGAAAATAGCGCTTAGAAAACTTTTTCCACCTTCCTTTTCCAATTCTTGTTGCAATTTGAGAACCAGCATCGGGTTGATCTCTAAGCCTCGGTATTCCGGAACAGTTCTCGAGTTGTATAGATAAAACTGCTTCGGCGCAAGGGAGATGGAACCGCGAATATCCCATATTTCATGCGGTTCTTTTGCAACCCAGATATATGAAATGAGTTTGTTTTGATCTCTCGCCGCAAAACAACCATCACCTCGCCTCAGTCTTCCCTCAATTTTTTCCAATGTCAGATCCGGCTGAAGGCGCGTCAGAGTTTCCTTTTCCTCTTCACGCAACCAGCCAAATTCATAATGCTCGGTCACCTGTTTTAACAGAAAAGGGCTTTTGAAATCCCGTTCGAGAAGAATATATATTCTGGTCATCCACAGGCGCTCAAGAATTTCCTTGACCCATGATTGAAAACCCTGTTTTTTTAGATGACGCAAAGGCCAACGGATTACATCAAAACACCCTTCCAGCTCACAGGCAAAAAGCGGAAGACATCTTTCCCATACAGCCATCCGCTTTAAGGCATAGCGGTTCGTAGTTTCATCATTTTTTCCTTCAAGTGTAGTGCAGGCGGCCACATATCCAGTTTCCTGGACAATTTTTTCAATCTCAGAGTTAAAATCTTCGGGCTGTCCGTTTGGGTAGCAAAAAATGTCGACGGTTTTCCCGAGACGCTCCTCAAGAATCCGTTTGGAATCGTAAATTTCACGTCTCGCCTCCTCCAAAGGAATCTCCGTCAGGATCCGGTGATTGACGGTATGGGCTCCGACCTCAACGCAATCCTGACACAAATTTTTAAGCTCGCTCCATGTCAGCATTGAAACGGTCTTGTATCCTTTTAACGATTTTGTCCAGAGCGGTTTTCCATCCAGGCAATCGGTAACCGCAAAGAGGGTGGCTAGAATATTGTTTTCTTTCAGAACCGGATAGGCTTCGGTTAAGAAATCGCGATGACCGTCATCAAAGGTGACTGCTAAGGAATTCTTCGAAAGCGTCCCGTTTTTTTGCTGTTTGAGAAGTTGGCCCAGGGGCATCGCTGTATAATTTTTTCGCACGTAGGCCATCTGCTTTTGGAAAACGGCCGGCGGAATCCCCTCCTTTTCCGAAACATGATGATACATGAGAATCGGATAGACGGCCCGATTGCGGTGCGCCCGGCGGATCAGAAAAAGGATGCCCGTATAGAAAATAAAATTGGCGGATAGCACTTTAACAATATGCAACGGTCTCATCGCTTCTGCGTCACCTCTTCGTAAAGCGCTTCCATTTTCTCCTTGGTCTTCCGGAGATTGAAATGCTCGATGACGCGTTTTCGCGCATTCTCACCCATTTCCAGACGCTTCCGCTCGTCCTGAAGCAGCTGAAGCAAGGCCTCCGCCATCGCATCCGCGTCTCCCGGGGGAACCAAAAGTCCGGCGACCCCCTCTTCAACAAGTTCCGGAACCGCCCCGACCCGGGTTGAAACAACCGGAATTCCGATCCCCATAGCTTCAAGGCAGACACTTGGTAGGCCCTCCTGAAGAAGCGATGTCTGCGTGACGATATCAAATGCCGGGTATAAATCTTCCGGTTTCTCCACCCAACCCGTAAATTGAATGTTCCCGGAAAGCTCCTCCTGTGAAACCATATTCTTCAAAAAGGAAAGGTAGTTTGAATGGGTTTCACATTCATCGCCGAGAATAACCGCCTTTACGTTCGGGTATACCTTCACCACTTTCGCCATGGCCCGGATGAACTGCTCTTGCCCTTTCTTCGGCATGAGACGGGCTACAACGCCAATCACTGGTTCACTGTTCAGGATCCCAAGTTGCCTTCGCGCCTTCTCGGCATTCAGAGGAAGATGTTCGTGATGTGCGATTTCAATTCCATCCGGGATATACCGGATTTTTCCGGAAGGAACATCCTGGCCCTCAAAGAGTTTTTTCACCATTTGGCTAAGGACGATAAGCGCCTTAAGCCGTTTCGTCAGAGAAAGTTCAATCCGTGTTAGAGGCCGCGTGGTCCTGAGATGAGCCACGACGGGAATCCTCAAAAGAGACGCCGCCCAAATAGCCACCAAGGGTTCCCGGGGAGAGTTGTTCAAATGAATCACATCCGGTTTGATTTCGCGGAATTCCCGAAGCAAGCGGAAGAATAGCGGAATATAAAACATAACTATATTCCGTAAAAGTCCTCCTTCTCTGTCCGCGGGCCGAAGCGGAATGGGAAACACCGGGATGCCGTTTGTAAGCATCTCCTCCGTCATGTTTCCAACCCGGTGCGTGATAACCACGGGGGTCCAACGGTTCCGGTCCAGCACCTTCAAAAGCCGCACCAGAGAAACCGAGGACCCTCCGCTGCCTGACCCTGCATCAAGGTACAGGATGCGACGCTTCTCTGAGGATTTTCGAGGGGCATCTGCAATCAAAACTTTCTTCATTACGATTTCCTCAAATCCCTTGCGTTGGCGTAGTCGGCACTTTCCCGGCGCATCCACCACCGACTGAGCAGATATCTCGCGGTGACACCGCCCAGAAGGAGCATTGAAATAGCACACGATTTCATAAAAAGGGCTTTGTCCTCGGGAAAATGGTGAAACCGCAATAGTTCCCGTACGTTCCCAAGATAGAAGCGGGCTCCTGCAAGGTCGTTTCTGACTACAGCTTCTTTTGCCAATTGGTAGTGCAGAAAGACAAAGCGCCGCCCGATCCTCTCGAGCTGAAATGGATCATGGCATGTGCAAAGGAGCTTGCCGAAAACGGTGATTGTATTTTTGTAACGCTCCATTCGTTGGGTACTCATGTTCTGACCATGCCGATAATAGACAGCTAGCGATTCTTGGAGAAAGCCAATTGGAAATTCCTTCGAAATCCGAAGCCAAAGGTCATAATCCTCTCCGATGGGGATTGTAGGATCAAATCCCCCTACTTTTTCAATACACTCCCGTTTCACCATCACAGTGAGAAGCGGGATGGTGTTTTCCTCCAAGAGGTCTTCAAACCTCATCGCCGGTTTCCCGGAGGGCTTCAGCCCCATCAAAATTCCCCCCCCATCCTTCATATAGGCGTGAGTATAAAGAAGGCTAGTCGCGGGATGGGATTTGAAGAAAGCAACCTGCCTGGAGAGTTTCTCCGGAAGCCACTCATCATCATCATCCAGAAAGGCAAAGAGCTTTCCCACTGCCTCTTTCAATCCAAGGTTTCGGGCGTACGAGGCCCCCTTCTGGGTTTCCTTCAGGAAACGAACCCGCGTATCCTTTTCCTGAAATTGGCGGATTAGGTCGACGGTCCCGTCCGTGGAGCCGTTATCCATCACGAGTAGTTCCCAGTCTGAGAACGTTTGGGCGCGTACGCTTTCAATCGCCCGGGACAGAAAGTGCGCACGATTGTATGTTGGAAGAATCACGCTCACTACTGGACGCTGATTCGTGGAATTCCTTTCCTCAAATCTTTGGTAACATAAACTTCCGGTCATATTCACCTAGCAT
>JBDRBD010000147.1:0-3645 GCA_043823025.1 Candidatus Omnitrophota bacterium
TTTTCCCTGTGCAATGGAAAGACCGTAAACGGAATGCGCGCTTTCCACGGACTTGCGACTGTTATCAATCCCCTGGACTTCCCATCCGTGCTTTCTGGCCACGGAGAGAAACAGTCCGGGTCCGCATCCGACATCCAAAACCCGGCCCGCTTTTATCGGAAGTTCCTGGAAAAACTGTTCAAAAAAACGCGTGTAGCTTTCCCGGAAGGCGGGGCTCATGTCCTTTTCGATCTCCCGCTCTTCGTGAGAACGGTTGAGCCGCATCCTTTCTTCCGCGTTCAGAAACACCAGTCCGCATTGGGTACAGCGCTCGAGAAATCTCCCTTCCTCCCTCAACGTTAAAATCCGCTTTGGGCTAGATGCACCGCAGAGATTGCAATGGTCCTGAAATTCGGAAATTTGATTCATTTTTCCCGCCGCACAAAAAACGGCTTTGCGTCCTTGCCGAGATTCAGCAAAAGATCAATGGCCGAGAGGTTCGGGATAAAATCCTCTGGACCTTTCATGAAGCGCTGGGGATACACCGGATGTGAGAAGTCCTGATAACGCAGAATCATCCCTGCCGTTCGGAATTTTTCCTCTTCCAGATACTCCTTTCCGCCGATCCCGGAAAGATACACATTCGCCTTGCATTGGGTCGCAAGTTCGATCAAGCGGTCAGTCGCCTGTGTTTGGGTTCCGATTTCAGATTCCAAAAAGAGGGGTGCTTGAATCCCGAACTGCTCCAGAAAAAACCGGATGAGATGAAGATTTAAATCCACAAGATACCGCCACGGCCTCGCATAAGTTTCCTCGAAAAAGCCGGAATACGCCTTGAAGCAAGGCGCTTTGGCATAGTTCGTCTGAACGGCATGCCAGTGATCTTTCGCCCATCCGATCTCGTTGTCGATGAGGACGTCCTTCAATCGCTGATCGTAATGCCCTTTTGAAACAACGGGAACGGTGAGCCATTGTTCTCCAAGTGGCGTGCGGATTTTATTCCGGTTCTGAAACTCCCTTTTTTTGTACTGCACGCAGTCCAAAACGACAAACTGGTCGCTCTGCGCGATTTTATCAAAATAGCCGAGCCAGGGAAGATAGTGACTTTGATGCGCGGATAGAATCATTTTGCACCTGTGACAAAAATCGGATTGCTAACGAGTATATTCCCCTGAGAGCCTTCCACCAAGATTCTGTAATAAGACCTTGCATGAGTCGGCGCCCCGACGGGAGATACATCCTCGTAAGGAAGTTCAGTTGTTTTTTCTTGAATGATTTCTCCATCCCGAATCAACCGAAAGTGGACCGTCTGGGAGGTCCTTCCGGCTTCGGACAACGCAATCCGAAGGCCGGCTGATTCAGAAACCATTGCTTCTTCTCCCATCCTGGCCAGCGCCTTCCCTTCCCCGCCGACCATTTCAAAATGGTCCAGCCGGATTTCGGCGTCTCTTGAGCGGCGGACGGCATACATCCTTCCACGCCGCATGGCCTCCAACAGGGCTTCTCTGTTTTTACTTTCCACCAAAAGGATTGTTTTCACATTTCCCATCCAAGCATCCGCCCGGCCTTCTTCGGTGTAGTCCAGTTCTCCGATGGCCCAGACAGGCCTGTTGCGCCTGCCGCGGCAATATTCTAAAAGAACCTGATCCCAAACGTCCCCCGGCTGCGCGACCACCCGGTATCCCTCATAAAAGACGGAAAAACCTGTGTAGTGATGGGTTTTCAAGAGCATATCCGGATACGGATCTGTCACAAACGTGACGGGTCCCCTCCGGCGCTCAATGGGCTTTGCCTCAGGATGCACCCAAAAGATCAGGGCCCCATGACGGTTTGCATAGTCGATGACGGCCTGATAAGGTGCTGCTTCCGGCTTTCCAGAATAAGGGTCTGCGATCGGCTCCCGGAAGGGGAACTGATCCCATAACGCACAAACACCGACGACGATTGAAACGATGCCGATCCGACGCCACGCGGCCGAAACCGGGGCTAAAGGAGTTCCTTTCTCATCCCGGTACTCCATGACCCGTTTGTGCATCAGGAAAAATCCGAGAAGAATCCCAAGAAATCCCCAAAATCTCCAAATGTCCTTAAGATGAAAAGGCCGATAAAACGAAGAACCGTTCCCCAATAAGGGAATCTTACGGAAATCTTCCTCGTTTTCAAGGCCAAAGACAATCATGTGCTTATTGAGATCCCGGACGGTTGCGCCAAAAGGCGGGAATCCCTGCCAATAATAGAAAGGGGTCACTTCAAGCCCGGGGATAACCAATACCGTCGGAAAGTGGTTTTGGACTTTTTCGATTTCTTGAAGATACCGCTTCAGGCCGACGCGAAAAACAGAGGGTTCTTGGAAGCTGATCCGCAACACATTCCGGAAAGGAGGGATGCCGTAGGTCACTTTCACCAGGGCATGATCCCCGAATACGACAGCATTCATCCCTCGCTCTTCGGCAAGGCGGGTCACGGCTTCCGGAGACATGACTCCACCGTAACTGAAAGCGGTGTCCAAATGGATGGCCGCTTCCAAACGTTCGTCTTCAGCGCTTCCTCCGCGCGCCTCAATCAAAAGCATCCAAAAAAGCAGGCCGCCGCAAAGGAGGAACCGCTTAAACAGGTTTTTTCTGGATAAGACTTTGATAAACACCGTCTATTCTTTTCACCATTTCCTTGATACTGAACGTCTGATTGACCCAAACTTTTGCCGCATCGCCCATGACCTTCCGCTTTTCGGGATCTTTCAGGAGCGAAAGCATCGCTTCGCTCAGCGCACCGGGATCCATCGGCGGAACAAGAATCCCTGTTTCCCCTTCCTGAATCACCTCTGGAATGCCGCCGACGCGCGTTCCGATGACCGGTTTTCCCATGGCCTGGGCCTCAAGAAGAACGCGCCCCATCCCCTCATTGAGTGAACTGAGAATCACCAAATCGCACCGTTCAAGAATTCTCTGAACATCCTTCCGTTCCCCAAGGAAAAAGACATGCTTTTGAATGCCGAGGGACTGGCACATTTTTTCCAGCTCAGTCCGGAGGGGACCGTCTCCCGCAAGAAGCACTTTCAACTCCGGAACTTCCCGGACCACCTGCGGAAGTGCCTGCAAAAAATAACAGTGTCCCTTGATCGGCGCTAAACGCGCAATCATCCCAATGCAGGGACCCGGCTGTGAAAGAGCGGGATCCGCTTCAGTCCCTTCCGGGTCTTGGTGGAAATGCTCCACATCGATTCCGCTATATGCCCAGGTGATACGGCATTCCGGAAGAATCTTGTAGCGAAGGTGTTCCTCTTTGCCGCGCTGGGTCAGGGTGATGAGACAATCCGTAAATAATCCCGCAAACCGTTCAGCCCAGATGATTCCCCGGTGGATAAGAGGATGAAAGTAGCCATAGAAAACATGGCCGTGGGGCGTGTGCACAATCCAGCGCACACTGGCGCATTTTGCTGCAAGTCTCCCGAGGATTCCCGCTTTGGACGTGTGGGTATGAACGATATCATAGCGGCCTTTCCGGAGCAGATGAAAAAGCTTCAGAAATGCGATGAGGTCCTTCCAGGGACGAATGGACCGGACCAACTCCGGAATCAAAACAATTGCCACGCCGCGTCGCCGGACTTGTTCCATCCTTTCCTCCGGAAACTCCGTTGTCGAACCATGAATCAGGCCGACTTCGTAC
>JBDRBD010000148.1:0-2956 GCA_043823025.1 Candidatus Omnitrophota bacterium
TGAGGAGAATTCTGATATCGTCGATCGAAGGGACTTCCGTAACCAATGTGAGAATCGACGGCGTGTTGCATGAATTCTCTTCCATTCCCGGCGTGATGGAAGACGTCAGTGAAATTGTCTTGAACATTAAAAATCTGGTGCTGCGTTTGCATGCCAGCGGACCGAAAGACATTCGTATCCAGACCGAGAAAAAAGGTGAAGTGACAGGCAAGGATATCGAACACGACAACACGGTTGAGATATTGAATCCCGATTTGCATATTGCCACGCTCACCAAAAATGCCAAATTTAACATGGCCATGACCGTGAACCGCGGCCGGGGATATGTTCCTGCCGAGAAAAACAAAACTGAGGAAAGCACCATCGGTGCCATTCCGACGGACTCCATTTTTACTCCGGTCCGAAAGGTCAATTTCCGCGTCGAGAATACGCGCGTGGGGCAAATTACAGACTACGACAAACTGATTCTCGAAATTTGGACCAATGGAAGCGTTTCCCCAAAGGAAGTATTGATTCAAGCGGCGCAAATCCTCCAGAGGCATTTGGACATCTTTATTACCTTTGAAAAGCCGGTTGAGGAGGAAAAAGTTGAGGAATCCAGAGAGGACGCTGAGCTTTGGGAGAAGCTCAAAATGCCCGTCGCAGAACTCGAGCTCTCTGTCCGGGCGGCCAATTGCCTCCGGGAGGAGAAAATTAAGACTCTGGAGCAGCTTGTCCGCCGCACAGAGTCCGACATGCTCAAATTACGAAATTTCGGAAAGAAATCGCTGGCCGAAATCAACACGATTCTTGGGGAATTAAATTTATCTCTCGGAATGAAACTGCCCAAACGGCCTAAGAAAGAGGAAACTTCAGAGTGAGACATCGAAAACAAAATCGCGCGTTTGATCGGCCAAAAAGCGCCAGAAGGATGTTGATTCAGCATCTCAGTCAGTCTTTAATTCAAAGGGGGCGGATTGAGACCACTGTGCCAAAGGCAAAAGAAACACGGCGCCTGACTGAGCGCTTGATTCAATATGGCCTTCGCGGAGACCTCTCCTCGTATCGGAAGGCATACCAGCTTCTGGGGAATACCCAAACGACATCGCTTCTCTTCAAAGAAATTGTCCCGCTGTTCAAATCCCGGCAGCACGGCGGTTATACCCGGCTTTTACGCAGTCGCACACGTCCCGGCGACGGGGTCGAACTTGCCATTCTCGAACTGGTGGAGAGAAAGGCCGAAACTCCGAAGAAAAAGGAGAAGAAAGAGAAAGCCAAAGAAGCGCCTCCTCTCACGCCGAAGCCTGCGGCACCCCTCAAAAAGGAAGAAGCGTCAGCGCCCCCTCCTAAACGCGCAGAAGCGCCGAAGACGGCGGTGAAAGAGGAGAAGAAGGAAAAAGAAAAGAAGGGTGGTTTCTTGTCAAATCTTCGCAAGTTCATCAGACCCCAAGACCGCTCTTAACCAGCAACGGAAGGGACACTCATGATTCAGTTGGCAGGTCGGTTGGAAGGCCTCTCATCCTCTTTAACCCTTGAAATGACCTCCCGCGCAAATGCTCTCAGAAAAAAAGGGGTGGACGTCATCAATTTTGCCGCAGGAGAACTCGATTTTCCAACCCCCGCTTATATTCGGCAGGCGACCGTTAAAGCGCTTGAGGAAGGCTTCACGCGGTATACACCTGCGACGGGGATTCCGGAGCTTAAGGAGGCCGTTGCCAAAAAATTCAAACAGGACAACCAAGTTTCCTATGACCCTTCGCAGGTTTTAATTTCTTGCGGAGCGAAACATTCTATTTACAACCTGCTTCAGGTATTATGCAATCCCGGAGATGAGGTTATTTTTGGATGCCCCTATTGGGTCAGCTATCCTGAGATGGTTCGCCTTGCCGGTGCGGTGCCTGTCTGGGCTTCAACGGAAGGAGCGTCTTTCCGGCTCACGCGGCCTCTGATTGAAAAAGCGTTGACTCAAAGGACCAAAGCGCTGATTCTCAACAGCCCCTCCAATCCTGCGGGGAGCGTTTATACGCGGGAGGAGCTGGAAGCCATTGCCGATCTGGCGGTATCCAAAAACCTTTTTGTCATCAGCGACGAGATTTACGAAAGGATCCTTTATGACGGCAAAAAACACTATTCCATTGCTTCCCTCGGCAGCGAAATTTACAAGCGCACGGCAACGGTGAATGGGGTTTCAAAAACCTATGCCATGACGGGTTTCCGGATCGGGTATTTCGGAGCGCCGCTCGATGTGACCAAGGCGGCAGGGAACATTCAGAGTCATTCCACGTCGAATCCCACGTCCATCAGCCAAAAAGCGGCGCTGGCGGCTCTTCAGGGGGACCCCGCGGAGATTGACTGGATGGGTGCAGAGCTTACAAAACGCCGAGATCGGATGTATGACGGATTGATGCGTATTCCGGGACTCCGGTGCCCGAAACCCGAAGGGGCCTTTTATGCCTTTTGCGAGATCGCGTCATTCAAACGGCCCGCCATGGAGATTGGAAGCGCTTTGCTGGACGAAGTACACGTTGCGGTTGTTCCGGGAGAGGGGTTTGGAACAGACCGCTATCTGCGGTTGAGCTTTAGCGTTTCGTTGGAGATGATTGACGAAGGGCTTCGCAGGATTGAAAGCTGGGTGAAAAAACAATGACGGATATCAAGGAACTTCTGAAGGTAGCGGTTCAAAAAAGGGCCTCAGACATCCATTTGACGGTGATGTCGCCTCCCATCCTCCGCATCGACGGAAAGCTGGAGGCCACCCCAATGCCCGTTCTTTTGCCCGAGGACACCAAGCGTCTGATCTACAGCCTGATGAATGATGTGCAAAAAAAACAGTTTGAGGAAACCCTTGAACTTGATTTTTCGTTCAGCGTCCCGGAACTCTGCCGTTTCCGCGTGAACGTCCATCTTCAGCGTTCCAGTGTTGAAGCGGCCATGCGCGTCGTTCCTTCCCATGTCCGCTCCCTCTCAGAGTTGGGCC
>JBDRBD010000149.1:0-3598 GCA_043823025.1 Candidatus Omnitrophota bacterium
GTGTACGGTTTTGGGATTTTGCGGACGCTTCGGAAGTACCTTCTTCATCGTTTTACTTTTATCAAATTTGCACAGCTTCAATAAGTTATGTTATGCTTGACTTGACACTTTCTTTAGGTCATAATATATTGATAGTGAGAAGGGAGTAAGTGATGACCATTACGAAAGAACGAAAAGGTACGTTGGTGACGGAATTCCGGAAGAACGAAAAAGACACGGGTTCGTGCGCCGTTCAGATCGCCATCCTGACAGAACGAATCAACGGCCTCACAGAACATTTCAAAGTTCATAAGAAGGACCATCATTCCCGGAGGGGACTTTTGAAGCTGGTGAGCCAGCGGAGAACGCTGTTGCATTATCTGAAGCAGGAAGATGATGAATCTTATCAGAACGTTATGAAGAAACTGAATCTCCGTAAATAAGCGTACAACACTCACACACAACTCATTTTATGTCAGAGACATTCAAAATCCGATTCGGTCGCGAAGACCTCATTATTGAAGTAGGAAAAATAGCCAAGCTGGCGGATGGCGCCGTGACGGTCCAGTACGGCGGAACCGTCGTTCTGGTAACCTGCTGCATGGTTAAAGATCCTGTCGCCGAAGCCGACTACTTCCCTCTCACCGTGGAATATCAGGAAAGAACCTACGCCGCCGGAAAAATCCCGGGCGGGTTTTTCAGACGGGAAGGCCGTCCTAGTGAGAAAGAGATTTTAACCGCACGTCTGATAGACCGCCCGATCCGTCCCCTCTTTCCGAAAGGATTCATGCACGAAGTGCAACTCATGGGAATGGTTCTTTCCCACGACGGGATCCATGATCCGGATACTCTCAGTATGCTGGGGGCTTCGGCGTGTCTCGCCATTTCCAATATTCCGTTTCTCGGGCCGGTGGGGAGTCTTCGACTGGCGCGGGTTGGGGAAGAGTTCATCATCAACCCGACGTACAAAGAAGAAGAGCAGTCCGCCATCGATCTGGTGATTTCCGGAACGCATCACGGGATCATGATGGTTGAGACAGCGGCCAATGAGATCACGGAAGCGCTTTTCTTGGAGGCGCTCGCCGTCGGGACGCGCGAGATTCAAACCCTGATTCAACTGCAGGAGGAAATGGCCCGGAAGCTTGGGAAACCGAAAATGAACTTTGTGCCGCAGCTGATCGACGAGGCATTTGTGCAGTCGGTAGCCGCCGCCGCACAGGGCGCAGTGGAGCGTTTGACGCGGATTGAGGAGAAGGAGCAACGGGAGGAAGCCCGAAGAGCGCTTCTTCAATCCCTGACCGAAAAATTTGTGACCAAGGAGAGCCAGATCACGGAAACCGCCGTTCAAGGGGTCTTATCGGAGCTCGAGAAGCGGGAAGTCCGGAATCTGGTTCTTCGGAAAAAGGCCCGCGCAGACGGCAGGCAGATCCGTGAAATCCGTCCGATCACCTGCGAAATCGGAGTGCTTCCGAGGACCCACGGTTCCGGACTCTTTGCCCGGGGACAGACGCAAAGTCTCGCCGTCACCACTCTCGGGACGACTTCGGACGAACAGAGGATTGATGCCCTTGAGGGGGAAACGACCAAGAGGTTCATGCTGCACTATAATTTCCCTCCTTTCAGCGTCGGAGAGGTCCGCCCTGTCCGGGGACCCGGCCGACGGGAAATTGGACATGGCGCGCTTGCCGAACGCGCACTCAAGCCTGTCATGCCCCCCAAAGAATCTTTTCCCTACACCGTGCGCATTGTCTCAGACATTCTGGAATCCAACGGTTCTTCGAGCATGGCTTCTGTCTGTGCCGGAACCCTTTCTTTGATGGATGCCGGCGTACCGATCAAGGCTCCTGTGGCAGGGATCGCCATCGGTCTCTTCCAGGAAGGAGCCCAGTCAGTCGTCGTCACCGACATCGCCGGTCTCGAGGACCATTACGGAGACATGGATTTCAAAGTGGCAGGGACTCGGGAGGGGATCACCGCCATTCAGTTGGATGTCAAACTTCAAGGAGGAATTACGCCGGAAATTTTCAAGGAGGCGCTGGCTCAAGCCTGTGAAGCGCGCAAGATCGTCCTCGAGAAAATCTGTGCGGTTATCGCCGAACCGAAGCCGGAGATTTCAAGTTATGCGCCGCGGATTGTGACCCTCAAGATCAATCCGGACAGGATTCGGGATGTGGTTGGGCCCGGCGGGAAGATCATTCGGAAGATTATCCAAGACACGGGCGTGACGATTGATATCGAGGATGACGGAACGGTCCAGATCGCTTCGAATGATTCCGAGGCTTCCGCAAAGGCGGTTGAGACCGTCCGGCGGCTGACCGAGGAAGTGGAGGTAGGAAAGACTTATACCGGAAAAATCAGACGCATCATGAACTTCGGCGCCTTCTGCGAAGTCCTTCCAGGAAAAGAGGGGTTGATTCATGTCTCTGAGCTTTCAGATCAATACGTCGAAAAGGTCGAGGATGTCGTCAAAATTGGCGACGAAGTGACCGTCAGGGTCGTCGAAATCGACGCGCAGGGACGAATCAATCTCAGCATGAAGCCGCCGTCAGAGACTCAGCAAGAAGGGGCGCCGCGCAGGAGGGAGGGCGGACCTCACAGGAAGGGAACGCGATGACATTCCTAGAGGCCACCTTTTCCGGGGTGGTTCAGGGAATGACTGAATTTTTGCCGATTTCAAGTTCCGGACACCTCGTTCTTCTCCATCACTTCTTTGGCGCTCAAGAACCGCAACTTCTCTTCGACCTTTATCTTCACCTGGGCACAACCCTTGCCGTCCTGATTCTGTTTTGGCGAAAAATTCTCAATATCCTTACCCAAGAAAAGAAGTTTCTCTATCATCTTTTTCTGGGGACACTCCCGGCGGTCGGAGGAGCCCTTTTGTTTGGGGGGACCATCGAAAAATTTTTCTTGCAGCCCCGAATGGTGGGAGTCGGTTTTTGGGTGACTGCCGGCTGGCTTTTGGCTGGAGAACGTTTGAGACCCGTGCGGTCAAGGGAGCTCAACTGGGTTTCTGCGCTTCTCATCGGGATGAGTCAGGCTGTGGCCATGGTTCCGGGAATCTCACGGAGCGGCATGACGATTGCAACGGGACTGATGCTGGGATTGAAAGGGGAACTCGCCGTGCAATATTCATTTCTCTTGATGATTCCGGCAGTGGCGGGGGCTTTTCTGTACGAGGGATTCTTCAATCAAAGTGCACCCATCACTTTCTCGGGATTTTTCGGGAAGGGGAGCCCTATTTTCGCGATGGGGGCCCTGACAGCCCTTGCTGTTGGCATTCTGGCAATTGCTTTCGTCCGTCGCTCAGTTGAAAAAAGAAAACTTTCTTTTTTCAGCCTTTACCTCTTGATGCTTGGGGTGATCACGTTTTTTGGGGTAGGAGACGCGCCATGAATCCGGAGCGCCGGAACGAAATTATCGGCATCCTTCTTTTTGCGGGTGCTGCCCTTCTTTTTCTGAGCCTCATTTCTTTTTCGCCGGAAGACCTTCCTTTTTACACCGCTCCGTCTCATCATCCGCCTCATAATTGGGTGGGAACTGTGGGCGCACGGATTGCCGGTTTTCTTCTTTTCCTTTTTGGATGGACGGCCTTTTTGATTCCCGCCGTCATTCTGGTGTG
>JBDRBD010000150.1:0-2273 GCA_043823025.1 Candidatus Omnitrophota bacterium
CTGTCGGCGAAAGGATCCCGCGAAGATTGCTATCGGTTTTTTTGTAACTATGAGATGAAGAGTGACAATTGCTCGGGATTTTTCCTTTCACCCGTCTCTTCACGATCTTTTAAAGGAGATAACCAACGTGCCGATTTACGAGTATCAGTGTTCGAAATGTTCCCATCGCTTTGAAAAAATCCACGGGGCCACGGAACAGGATTTGAAGATACCATGCCCCAAGTGCGGGGATTCGAATCCCCAGAGAGCGATCTCCACATTCGCTTGCGGCGGCAACAAGACAACTGCGGAAGGGATGGGTTCGTCCTGCGGATCTGGACCCAGGCGCTTTTCCTGAAGGTAAAACGGCGCCGCCGGAGGCGGCCCACATAAATGTGATGAGTGAAGGGTGACAACGAATTTCATGAGTCTTTGTCACTCCTCGCCTGTTGCTCGTCACTGTTTCTTATTTCCCCTGCATTAACTTATCCCGAAGTTGGGTCTCATCTTTGAGGAGCTTATCTAAGCCGTCTTTAAGCACGCTATTGAGCAATGCTTGGGCATGTTCGGGTTTGTAGAACGGTCGGTCGGATTCCTGCCCCATTCCCTCGATCAATTTTTTGATCCAAGTTCTCTCTTTGACAAGTCCCCAGTCCATCTGGAGGCGGACCGTGGCTTCCGTATCGGTTGTTACTCGCCCGGTTTTGGCTTCCACCCCCAGGGCCGCGATCTTTCCACCCAGGGCGGCGTCCCCGGGGATATCTTTGAAATCATCTTTTTGGGGATCCAGGTAACGGTTGACCCGGGTCACTTTAAAACCAGCCTGTTCTAAGAGGCTGACGACCGACTTCGTGATGACTTGGGCCACGGTCCCGGAATCGGGCTTGAAGAAATCAGCCATGCCGTCCCGATATACCCTTTTTCCGATAAACTGGGTATCGGGCCGGACATCCTGGAAGTCATAGACGGCCACCGTCACGCCTTTGGAACGGCTCACAAAGGCTGGAACCTTTGAGGTGTCATACTTCAAGTTCAAGAGATAGGTTTTACTCCCTGCGCATCCTCCAACGATGACCATCCCCAAGATTAGGATTCCCCAGAAAAAGCATATGATCCCTCTGTTTCTTCTCATTGGCCCCTCCTTTCAGGATTTAAAAAATTAAACCATAGAGAACACGATCCTGTTTAAAGCTCTCCTTTGAAAAGTTCGGCCGTCGCCACCACGTCCTTCCTCTTGCCCATGAGGGTGACTCGGTCTCCTTTTTTGAGTTCCGTCTCCCCATCTGGGATGATCAATTCTTCATCCCGCAGGATGGGGCCCAGGAGTACTTCCTTCGGCAACGCCAAGTCTTTGACTCTTTTCCCTTCCACGGGAGAGGTGGGGGAGACCTCGACTTGCTCCATGATTCCACCGCCCTTCTCCAGCCGGCTCTTTAATTCTTGTTTTTCCTCCCCCCAAATTTTCTGGAAATCTTCTTTTAACGCGGAGATCTCTCTCTTTTTGGCCGTAATATCCCGGAGGAGGAATTGAAATTCGGCATTTTCAAGGAATGAGCGGTCGCTCTTGCTGCCATCATAGACCAAGTTCCCCAGGCGAAAAAAATGGGTTTCGAGGTTGTTTTCCAACAGAATCATGCGCGTTTTGATCTGGACGGCCTTTGTTTTCCCTTTCACCTGTTCCCAAAAACTCATCTTTCCCTCCTCGGTTTGATATAGCTCAAAAGATCGGGCAGACTGTTCAAAACGATATCCGGTTTTTCTTTCTCAAGATCCTCTCTTTTCTTTACACCCGTGGGAACCGCAAAAACTCGAATCCCGGCATTTTTCGCGGTGATAATATCCGTCACGGAGTCACCGACCAAAATGACGACTTCCTTGGCCAAGCCCATTTTTTCCATGGCGAAAAAGAGCATTTCCGGATGCGGCTTGTTTTCGGATACATCCTCGTCGCCAACAATGGCATCAAAGAGCTGTTCCATCTCGAAATGCCGGAAGATGGAGCGCGAAAAGCGCCCGATTTTGTTCGTCGCGATGGCCAGGCGGATCCCCCAGCGATGGAGCGTCTCTAGGACTTCCTGGGCACCGGGAAGGAGAAAGGTGTTTTCGCGATAGATTTCTGAATATTTTTCCAAGAAAAGTCGTAGGGCCTCTTCCACCTTCTTTTCTCCCAAGAGGTCCGCAAAAGTTTTGCTCAGCCCCAAACCGATTTCCTTTTTCACTTGCTCAAAAGACAGGGGGGACAGCCCCATCCCTTTGTAGACATGTTTGAAAGAAAGGTAAATGGCCTGGTAAGA
>JBDRBD010000151.1:0-6386 GCA_043823025.1 Candidatus Omnitrophota bacterium
TGCATAAAGGGGGGTCGTCACAGGGGCCCATTCCTTTTTGAAAACGGTCACAAGCGCCACGACAAAGCCGCCGATGACTCCGAGCCCAACCACAGCCGGAATTCCGGCCCCCGAAAGGAATTTTCCCCAAACCCACGAGGCGGCGAGAAAAAGAATCAGAAGCGAAAGGGCTGCTTTATTAACAGTCCCCTGGACCGTCATGGCCTGATCTTTCGACGTCACTGCCGTACCCATAAAAGTATTGGCTGTTAGTGCTGGATTGGCTGTCCTCATCATTGTTCCTTCCTCCTCATGCTTAAGACATGCTTCTATACCGAGTCCTTATTATAACACTCTGAAAATATCCTTGCCACCCTCTGCCGCTCATCGGCGTTACAAAGAAAAACGAATTTTTGTATTGATCCCGCTGAGTTGCAACTGAAAGGAAGAACGGATGTTGTCACAAACGTTTCACGAGGGAGATGATGACGGCGCTTGCCCAGAGCCAAGGGCTGCTTCAAGGCGCTTCCACAGTGTTTCTACCAATCCAAGGGCGGCGCAGTTGGCCTCAACCCATGCCTTTCGGGTCTCGTCAGTAACTTTCATGAACGGTTCAAAGAGCCGGTGTAATTCGGCCTGAAGCGGTTGAAGGAACGGCGTGTTTCCCAACACAAGATTCAGATAGGCGAAAAAACGGCCTCGGTCGTCGGGATCTTGCCCGCAAAAAGCGATACACCAACTGCCCACCATCCCCAGTTTGCGTATTTCTTGAAAACTTCGAACAAATCCCCCGAGAGACGGCTCGCTTTCACGGACGATCCGCTCGCGTACCGTCCCGCTCTGATATTTCCAGGTAAAAGGCACTGCCCAGGCATCCGCCTGCTTCAGAATTTCCTTTGCCTCTTCCTCTGAAAGCGTCATTCCCTCGAAAAATACATGCGCCATCCGCCTTCCCTTCTCGTAAGCGGCCTCCTCCTGAACCGATTGTCTTGTCAGTTCTGCAAAATAGGCAAGCATCTCCTGCGCTGTCCGTTGCACACTGATCCGCGGGGCCTTGTCCAAGGCATTCCGCACCATCTGGCCAAGTCTATCCTTATTCCGGAAAACCTCGGCGAATTTTTCAAAGGCACTTAACAGACCTTCGGCGGTAGGAGATCCCCAGTTGTCGTAAGGAACTTTGAACCCGTTGGCCGCTTCGTGCTTTTCTTCGGAATCGAAGATGACTGATTCCGGAACTGCCCCGTCCTCGCTTCCGAGAATCAGCGCCCCGTTCATCTGAGCTTTCTGGAAGCCCGTCGCCGCAGCTTCCCGTCCCGCATCCGCCAGCACAATGGAAAAATCGGCCCCTTGATACAACCGGGGCGCTTCCCAAATATTATAGTTTTCGAAGAAAAGGATGCGTCCGCGCAGGAACGGATCGTCCTGAATGAGCCCCTGCAAACGACGGTACTGGTCAGGCCCGTAAAAATCGTCCTGATGCATCCTTCCCCCAAAGACAAGGATGATGCCGGTTTTCAAGAATCTTTCCTTTTTGGCAGGATCCGTCAACAGGTCGGCAAGGCGCTCAATCCGCTTGTAGGCCACGAGGCGGCGCACCCAGAGGCCTACTGGGCGATCGTGGCGGAGGGCATCGCTGATCCAGCCCTCTCCGAACCCCGACCGCTTTGCCAGCTGGCGGACCAACTTTTCCCGCCGCTGGTTTTTGACGGCAAGAACGGCTTCGTTGGGGAGACTTGCCAGACGGTCAGGATCCTGAAACTCATCTTGCGGCCAGTACCGCGGGCTGACGCCGTTGGTAATCGCTCGAATTTTCTCCACAAATGGCGCAAGGAGCGGCATGTTCCGGATCACACGACCGTGCTTCTGGGAAACTCCAAAAATTCCTTCGGAGACATTGGCAATCATGACGGTGGCATCAATCCCGTCGCCGTTCCAACTGGGGAGACATTGGTAGGCGTACGGATCGACTTTTAACCGCCGAAGTTTATCCATTCTCCAGTAGGGGTGGGCATATTCCAATGGGGTATGGTCGTTGAAGACGTACCGAGTGTCTGCAAAGAGAGGATCCTCGGAGAATGGGTCTTTGAAGAGGCGATGATGCACACACATGGACGCAACCTCGCTCATCACCACAAAGTTCGGTCTTTTGTTCAGGACCTTCAGCAGTGCAAGGGTCCCGCGCCCCAAAATCCAGCTCTGGAAAAGCCGCGATTCTTCCGCGCGTTCGGACACATCTCTTCTTCCGGGATAGGCGACATTGGCTCTTCCTCCAATGACATCCGTGATTTGAGGAATGTCGAGGAAATAAACGGTTCCTGCCCCATAGGTGCCTTGCGGGGCCCGCCACGTCTTCACCGTCACAGACTGGCCGTCATACAGGGTGATGTTAAGGTCCGCCGCATGCTCGAGAACAGCCCGAAGATGCGGCGTGACCTGGGTCTTTTCCAGAATCAACCCTCCATCCTCCTGGAGCCGCTGGTACCAAACCCTGTCATACAAAAGCGAGACGCCGATCACCTCGGCCCCGAGGTCTGCCTGGGCGATAATCCGCTCCTTGAGGAGAGGACCAATCCCTCCCACAGAAGTCGCCATGGCGGCCTTGCGCATCTCTTCCGCCCGGAGACCTTCACTGAGCGAAGCATCCTCCTCCAGTCTTCTCTCTAAAAGAACCTGGAGCGAATCACTCAGCGCCATTTCCATCGTGACTTCTACAATGGTCTTTCCCGCCAGTTCAGGATGTTCGCGTTGAACCCAATTCAATTGATGTTCAGACTGTTGCATATGTTCTAGGTCCTGGGACATAAAAGCGCAGTAAAAAACATTCCCTATCGAAAGAAAGAGTTTACCTCATAACGGGGTCAAAACGCAAGATGAAAATGCACAACGCCGTCAAAACTTCACCTTGGGCGGTTCTTTCACCGAAAAATCCTCAATTTCGAAAAATTCCTCTTTTTTGAATCCGAAGGCATCCGCCACCAGATTCGTGGGAAACTGTTCAATGGCCTTATTGAGCTTCATCGCCCAATCGTTGTAATTGTTTCGCGAGAACGAAATTTTGTTCTCCGTAGACGCCAGCTCCTCCTGAAGCGCCAGGATATTCTGGTTTGCCTTGAGGTTCGGGTAGTTCTCGACTACGGCAAAGAGACTCCGGAGGGACTGGGTTAAAAAATTCTCGGCCTGACTCTGTTCTTTGACGCCTGAAACGTCGATCGCCTGCTGTCTGGCCTTAATGACATTCTCAAGAACCGTCTTTTCGTGGGTCAAATATCCCTTCGCCGCCTCCACGAGGTTCGGGATGAGGTCATACCTTCTTTTCAGTTGAACGTCAATCCCTGCCCATGCGTTCTTGGCCTCGTTCCGAAGGGACACAAGACTGTTGAACATCACCATCAAGGAAATCAAAAGAAGCCCGACGACAGCAAGAAGCACCCAAAGGATTCCCATTTTCCTCCCCCTTTCTTTAAAGAAGTTGCGTCCGTTCAATCATCGCCTGTACAATTTCAAGCTCATCCTTGTCAAACCAGATGAACTGACACGCATAACATCGATCCACCTCAACGAGATAGGCCATGGTGTAAAAATTCCGCACCATCTTGTTCCCGCACCGGGGACACCCCAGATGAAAAAGAGAGGTGCGCCGCGGCTTTTCCCGGAGAACATCGAGACTGTTCCGCTGGGTCAAATCCGCCAGTTTCTGGATCCGTTCGGAAAAGGTTTTTTCCCTCCGGATCACAATACGGCCGGTCTTGGCCTCATCCATCAGCACGCCTTCGCAGAAAACACAGCGCCAGACCAACGCCCCCTCGTAGGCCTCTTCCACAAGAGACTGCTGGCAGTGGGGGCACTTCCAAGAGGAAACATTGGGCGCTTGAATTTGTCCATCGAAGAACGGCTTCAAAGAAGGTTCGTCCTTCGCCTGTTTCATGGCTTCCTCGCCGACTCCCTTCAGCCAACTGTCCGGTCTGAGCCAATCCAGATGCAAAAGCTGCGTCACCGTCAAAGGACCGCGCCAGCCCTTCTCTTGTTCAAGCGCCATCCATCGCATTTCCGCTTCTCTCGGCCCAGTCTTGCGGAAAGTCTCTCTTATCTTTTCCTGCTGCAGAACGCCTGCCTCAATGTCTCGAGCGTCCGTGTGGGCCATCTGCGCCAAGAGCACAATCCGCTTCCGGATGGGAGGGTGCGTGGACAAAAGGTCCGCCCAAAGTCCCTCGGACTCATCCCGCTCTTCCTGAATGGGGTTGATGATAAAAAGGGATTCCAGACTGCGGTCGAGGACGCCGAGACCCCTCCACCGGCGGCCGATGATGTAAAGGGCTTCCGAGAGGCTGATCGGATCGCGGGTCAGCTTCACCGCAATCGCATCGGCGCGGAGTTCTCTATCCCGCGACACGAAAAGCCGGATCAGATTGTAAAAGAACTGCAGGACCGACAATAATACGTAAATCAGGAGGATAAATAAAAGGACCCCCGCACCGCCCCGCCCCGAAACTCGGATCCTCCCGCCCCGGAAGGTCTTTCCGATCCCGGAGAGCATCGCTGCATAAATGCCGAAAAGGGCGCAGCCGATGGTGGCCTGGAAGGAATCCCCTGAAACGACGTGGGCCACCTCATGCGCCACGACCGCCAGAAGCTGAGGCCTAGTCAGTCTCGACAAAAGACCTTCGGTGATGCCGACCAGCGCCTCGCGCTTCCGGTTGGAAATCGCAAAAGCGTTCATGGCGACTGTCGGAATCACGACGGGCGTAAGGGTACATCGATTCCCCGTGGCGACGTTCACTTCATCCAGGACTTTTTTGAAGCGTTGATGATGGGCGTCGGTGGGATCAATACCCGTCGCCTGAAGATTTCCGCTGATGAAAGCAAAAGCATGATGCACGGAATAGGCCGAATGGAGTACAGCGGCCACAAGCGCAAAAACAAGCACATACAAAAGCTGCCGCCCGCTCAGGAGAAATGTCCCCCTTCCGTAGATTTCCGTACTGAAGAATACTTTGGCGACGGATGCCAAAACAACGGCGACGACGAAATAAAAAAGCACGACCACCGCGAAAAAGAAAAGGATGCGCGTATTTTTCTGCTGTTCGATCTCCGTGTAGGTAAGCGCCATCTCAAAACTTCCCTTTTTTACGTCACTTGACAGACAAGCTTCTCCGCCGAAAGGCGCGACGGAGCTTCCGGCTTTTCCGCCGGATAACCGAGCGGAACCATGGTCACCGGCCGGAGGAATCGCGGTAACTGAAGAACTTCCGAAACCTTTTTTTCGTCAAAAGCGCCCACCCACACACCTCCAAGGCCGAGGACATGCGCCTCCAGCAGCAGATTCTGAACACTGGCTGCAACGTCCATCGGGCCGTAAAGGGTCTTCCCCCGACTTCCATAGTCTTCTTCAATCCGCTCATCCGCACACGCGACGACCAAAAGCGGCGCCTCCGCAACGAACGACTGGCCTCTTGCGGCTTCCGCCAGCGACTTTCGCATCGCTTCATTCCGCACAAAGTAAAAACGCCGGCATTGGAGGTTCCCGGCGCTTGGGGCCCAGCGGAGGGCCTCCATGAGTTTTTTCTCTTCCTGCGGCGGAATCGCCTTTGGTTGAAAGACACGGATACTCCGACGACTGCGAAGGATGTCTAAGAGCTCCATCTCGCCTCCTTCTTGTACGGCTGAAACCTCGAACGGACTACCTGGGTAAAAGTCCTTTCACAAACTCTGGGACAACCCGGCTTGCCGGACCGTATATTTTTTCAACAAATTCGGATTGGACCGCTGAGGGTTCCAGATTCAGCTCCACGGTCCGTGCCCCGGCATGGCGGGCCACCTGGACAAACCCTGCAGCGGGATAAACAACCCCGGAAGTCCCGATGGCCACAAAAAGGTCGCAACGACTCAATGCCTCATAGATCCGGTCCATCTTCAAAGGCATCTCCCCCAAACCAAACCACATGGGGACGTAACGGGCGCGGCACCTTACAACAGCGGCACCGGTCCTCCACGCGGACCTCCTGTCCGGCGCAATAGACCTTTCCGGAGCACTCGCAACGAACCTTCAAAAGTTCGCCATGCATGTGAAGGAGGCGCCGGCTTCCGGCTTGTTCATGAAGATTGTCCACATTCTGCGTCACCAGAAGCATTCCATCTCCCAGATGCCGTTCCAGCTCCGCAAGAGCCAGATGTGCGGCATTGTGGCGAATGCCCGAGCCGAGAAGCTGCCTGCGTCGCTGATTGTAAAATTCATGAACAAGTTTTGGGTTCCGCGCATATCCTTCCGGCGTTGCCACATCTTCGATGCGGTAACTTTCCCAAAGCCCTCCGGTTTCCCGGAATGTCTTGATCCCGGACTCCGCGGAGATTCCCGCGCCGGTCAGGAAAACAGCGAAACGGTAAGTATTCATTGGAACCTTAGTCTTCCA
>JBDRBD010000152.1:0-14241 GCA_043823025.1 Candidatus Omnitrophota bacterium
ATGTGGAATATAACTTTCCCGGGAAAGGATGGCTCTGGGGGGAAACGCGTTCCAAAGATATTTCACTGGGAGGAATTCAATTCCAGGTTGATGGGAAGATCGAATTGGGAAGCCGCATCGCTCTGCGCATTCGCATCCCCAACTGGCAGAGACCCACAACGGCCGCTGGTGAAATTGTCTGGATCAAACAAGCCCGCGCTGCAAACAACAAATACAACATCGGCGTCCGCTTTACGCAGGCCGATCCCTTTGATCTTGAGAAATTATTAAAACAGCTTGGGGGTGTTTCGTAACCGTCTTGCCGCCCGTTCATCGCAGCGAATTCTTGTCATGAGCGCTTCAGCGCTCTTGAATTTTTTTTCCGGCCGGATCCGTTTCAAAAAAGAAACTTCCATTTTCTTTCCATAAAGAGTCCCCCGGTAATCGAGGAGATGCACCTCAATCACCTGCGCTTTTCTTTTTTCAAACGTCGGCCGATAACCGATATTCAAAATCCCGAGGTAGGGCCTTGCGCGTTTCTTCCCTTGAAGAAACGCAGTGACTGCGTAAACGCCCCTGGGCGGGATGGCGTCATGGCAGGGCCTCAGATTGGCTGTCGGGCAGCCTAAACGTTTTCCCCTTCCTCTCCCCCGGACCACTGTTCCGTATAAAGAATGGGGCCGGCCCAAAAAACGGGTGGCTTCGGCAAGATTTCCTTTTGCCACAAGCGTGCGGATCCGGGTACTGGAATAAAGAGTGCCGCGATATTTCATTTCCGCAAGCCGGCGAACCGCGAAACCGTAACGCCTCCCCTGTTTTTTCAAGAGACGGAAGTTTCCTCTCCGGCCTTTCCCGAATACGTAATCGAACCCAACCCAGAGCTCCCGAATTCGCAGTTTTTCGACGAGGAACTTTTTGATGAAGGAACTTGCGGAAAGACGCGAAAGGTGTTTTGTAAACGGGATCACGACACAAACATCCAACCCGAGAGAATCGAGGAGCTTGAGCCGGTGCGGAAGACAGGTGAGTGCGGTGAAGGATGTCCGAGGTTTGAGAACTTTCACAGGATGGGGATGGAATGTGAGAAGGATTGAAGTCCCGCCAAGACGATGTGAGCGCTGGATGATGCGGCGAAGGAGGGATTGGTGGGCCCGATGAATGCCGTCAAAGGCGCCCAGCGTGACAACCGGCCGGGGAAAAGGGCGGCGCAGGGCATGAAGGCCGTAGAAAACTTTCATGGCGTTGCCGCCCCAGCGGTTGGAAGCGGGCGGAGATACGGCAACAGGGCGTCACGGGTTCCCCGGCGAATCACTTCAAAAGGAATGGTCTCTGAAATCGAAAAAGCCCCTGAGTGAACGCGCCGCAGCGAAACCAGGTGGCCCGGGCATCCCAAGCGTTCACCGATCGCCTCCGCCAAGGATCGGACATAGGTTCCTTTTGAACAAACAAGAAAAAAAGAGACATCGGGCGGACGAAAAGCGCGGAGCTCCAAGGTATGGATGACTACCTCGCGGGGCTCTCTTTCAACGGAAATCCCTTTTCGCGCCAACTCATAAAGCTTCCTGCCGTTTTTTTTCAATGCGGAATACATTGGGGGAACTTGCGCAAGGGGGCCTTCCAGCGTCTTGAAAACTGCCTGGACGGTCTGTTCGGTAAGGGAGCGGTAGGACCCATGTTGCACTGGATGCCCTTCCCGATCGCCGGTCTCCGTGGAAAAACCGAGCCTCATGACGGCTTCATACGATTTTACATCCTGAAGAAAGGTGCCGGCAGCGTGCGTGGCCGGTCCGATTAAAAGAACCAACAGACCCGTCGCCATTGGGTCAAGCGTCCCCGCATGCCCTACCTTCCTGAACCGGCCTCGCTTTCGAACAAGAGCGACCACATCGTGTGAGGTAACCCCTTCGGGTTTGTCCACTAAAAGAATGCCGCAAGGGTCATCAACCATTTGCTCCAAGGGTCCTCCTCACTTCCTTTAATACCGCCGTCCTGACCTTCTCGAGGGTTCCTGGAAGCAAACAGCCGCTCGCGGCCCGATGGCCTCCGCCCCCAAACCGGCGGGCGATCCGGTTTACGTCAAAAGACCCTTTTGCGCGGAAACTGACTTTGATGACGCCCTCTTTTTCCTCCTTGAAAAAGACTGCGGCGCGCACACCGCGAATCGAACGGGCAACATCCACAAATCCTTCAGTCTCTTCGGGTGAGCTGCTGCATCGGGAAACCATTTTCCGGGTCACCCAAAGCCAGGCCAGTTTCCCCCCATTTCCGACACAAAGGGTTTGAAGCGCCAGTCCGAGGAGCCGGCGGGAGGTAACCGTGCAGGACTCAAAAAGCTGGCTGGAAACTTCCACCGGGCGGATGCCTTTTCGGATCAGTTGGGACGCTAACGCATGAACTTTTGCCGTGGTATTGGAATAACGGAACGAGCCGGTATCGGTGACAAGCGAGACATACAGGTTGATTGCCTCAGGAAGCGCAATTTTCACCTTCAGCGCTTTGTAAAGAGCGTGAACCATTTCACCGACTGCGGCACATTTCGGATCAATCCAATTAACTGTCCCGAAGCGGTCGCTTGAAACGTGGTGGTCGATGACACAAAGCGGTTTTTGCTTGTCAAGAAACCGCTGTATGCGGCCGATCCGGTCCAGGACCGGACAGTCGATGACGAAGGCGACGTCATAAGAGACGGACGGTGTCTTTCGGATACAGGCGGCATCCGGGAGAAACCGGTAGGCCTCGGGGATGGAACCGTCCAGAACCACTTCCGCGCGTTTCCCGAGCGCGAGGAGCAGTCTCCTCAATGCCAGGGCGCTGCCGAGGGAGTCCCCTTCGGGGTTGACATGGGAAGCAATGAGAAAACGCCTGTGCCGCCGGATCGAGCGGATGATCTTATTTTTTTCCTTCATCTTTAGCCTCATCCTCTTTCAGTTTTTTCAAAATGTTCGGTGATGCGGAAACTTTGCCGGTTGGAATCATCCTCCCGAAAATAGATCTCGGGTGTAAAACGAAGCTTCAAACGGCCGCCCACCAACCTTCGAATATACCCCTTTGCCGCCTCCAGCCCCTTCTGAGAGGCCTCCACGGCTTTCGGATCGCCCATGATGCTGTAAAAAATGTGGGCGGTTTTAAGGTCCGGGGTCACATCCACATGGGTGATCGTCACAAATCCGATCCGGGGGTCCTTCAGTTCCATAAGAATGATTCTGCTGGTTTCTTCTTTAATGGCCATCGCCACTTTGCCTGCACGATTTGAGGTCATTTATACTGCCCTGTCAATAAACATCGCTTCAATGTAAAAATCAAAGCACAAAAATAAAAATGACAATGCAAAATTCAAAAATTTTAAATTGCTTTTAAATGCGGCTGTGTTTTTAAGAAATCTTAGATTTTGTGTCATTTTGATATTTGATTTTTGATATTTGAATTTAAGATGGCAGTATTATTTAGCTGATAGAGCATCACAGCAACTCCATATGACTTGAAACAAGTTCTGCGGACCGGTCCTCCGCAACCCAATCCAACACCTTCGACAACAGGCCGTTGGTGTATCGCTTGTCGCCTCCGATGGCCGCAATCCCCAAAAGGGCCCGCTGCCAACTTTCCTGATAATCGAGCTCGGAGACGGAGATGTTGAACTGCTGACGGAGGCGGTCTTTGAGACTTTTAAGGATCATCCGCTTGTCCTTCAGCGATTGGCTTTCCGGAAAACGAAGCTCGATTTGCAGAATTCCGATAATCATTTCACGGTCTCGGGTGATATTTCTCATGGATCGCCTTCAGCCGTCCGCGATCCACGTGGGTGTAGCGCTGAGTCGTGGAAATGTCCGAATGCCCGAGCATCTCCTGGACAGCACGCAGGTCTGCGCCCCGTTCCAAAAGATGGGTCGCAAACGAATGCCGCAGGGTATGAGGCGTAATCCGCTTCTGGATCCGCGCTTCGTGCGCACTCTTTCGAATGATCTTCCAGAGACTCTGCCGGGAGAGCCGTCTCCCCAGCCGCGACAGAAAAAGGCAGTCTTTGTCTTTGCTGCGGAGGAGTCTCGGACGAGCCCGTTTCAGGTAGCGCCGCACCGCCAGAACCGCCGTTTTCCCGAGGGGAACAATCCGCTCTTTATTCCCTTTTCCGAGACAGCGCAGGAATCCGACGTCGAGATGAACATCCTCCAGCTTCAGGGAGGCAAGTTCCGAAACACGCAATCCCGCAGCGTAAAGACACTCCAAAAGGGCCCTGTCCCTGAGCGCCATCCAATTCCGCCCTGACGGAGCCGAAAGCAATCGGTCCACCTCCGCAATGGAGAGCACATCGGGAAGTTTCTGCCAGAGTTTCGGTGACTCCAGAAGCGACGTCGGATCGTCTTTCAGAAAACCTTCCCGCACGAGAAACCGGTGAAAGGTCCGAAGAGTGGCCAGGCCGCGGCTGATGGAAGTTGCCGAAAGACCCTTGTCCTTCTCCACCATCATGAAAGAGCGAATATCCTCCCGCCCAACCTTCTCCAGCGAAACGCCTTTCTTGGAAAGATACTGAAAATACTTCTCGAGGTCCCTGTGATAACTCGACAGGGTATTCAGCGCAAGCCCTCTCTCTACGGAGAGATGTTCCAGGAAAAGTTTCTGCGCTTCTTTCAAATCCAAAACGTCACCTAGGGGTCTTGGAGAATCTTTGTCTGAACGGTCTTGGTGTTATAGTCCCGGGCAATCCGCCGCAAGGCATCTTCCAGGGTTTCTCGGACCTGATTGCGTTCCCAGGGATTGAGCCTTCCAGCGTTCAAACGGTCCCTCGTTTGGGACATCTCGGCCCTGGGGGCCTCGAGACCTGATGCCGCTTCCTTCTTGAGATGCGACTGCATCACCCCAAGTTGTTCCAGGGCATAACGCAACGCATTGTGCGAACGCTTCTGATTCGCCTCCAAAAAGGCTATTGCTTCTTGATGCCAGGCCTTCCATAGAAAATACGCCTGTTGATAGGCCTGTGAATGGGGGGCCTGCAAATAGGCTTCCTCTTTATAATAGGCCTGGGCTGCGGCAGACTGCGTCTTGGACGGCCGCGTGAATTTTTTCTGCAGCACTGCGCAACCCATCGAGAGAAAAATGAGGGGGAGCAAGAGAACGAGGCCGAGGAGGCGCTTGAACGCTTCTTCGGTGAGCAGTGGAATCTTGAGGCGTTTGGCTTTTTCCAATTTAGATCCGGCCTTTTCCCCAACGATCACATAATCGGTTTTCGTGCCGACGCTTTCGGAAACCTCCCCCCCCTCCTTTTGAATCATTTCATAGGCCTCCTCCCGCGTGCAAGAGGAGAGGCCGCCGGTCAGGACGAAGGTCTTCCCCTGAATCTTCCCTTTTGGGGCTTTTCGTTTTTCTTCCATCTGGACTCCTGCTTTCTCGAGTTTTGAAAGGACCTTTTGCGTCTCGCCGTTCCGAAAGAAGTCACGAAGGCTTTGCGCCATCACGCCGCCGACTTCGGAAATTTGCGAAAGCTCTTCAACGGATTTTCCCTGGATTTCAGAGAGGGAATGGAACGCCTCGGCTAAAACCCATGCCGCGTGCTGACCCACATGCCGAATGCCGAGAGCATACAAAAGCCGATGGAGGGGCTTGGACTTGCTTTTCTCAAGTGAGCTGAGAAGATTGCTTGCTGATTTCTCGCCGAGGCGCTCCAACTGCGACAGCTTCTCAAACGTGATGGAATAGAGATCGCCGTAATCCCGCACAAGACCCTTGTCGACCAGCTGGCCCACCAGAACATCGCCGAACCCTTCAATGTCCATCGCCCGCCTTGAGGCAAAATGTTTGATTTTTTCCTTTGCTTGGGCGGGGCACCGGACGTTTTCACAGCGGATCGCCACCTCGTCGGGGATTTTCCGCGTCGGTCCGCCGCAGGCCGGACAGCGTTTGGGCATGGCGAACTTCCGCTCTTTCCCTGTCCGTTTTTCCCTGATGGGGCCCACTACTTGCGGAATGATTTCTCCGGCTTTCTCAATCCAGACCGGGTCCCCGATCCGGATATCCCGCCGTTCGATTTCTTCTTCGTTGTGAAGGGTCGCACGGCTTACCGTCGTTCCCGCAAGGAACACAGGCTCAAGAATCGCCACGGGGGTAATGACCCCTGTACGGCCTACCTGAACTTTGATCTCCAAAAGTTTTGTCTTCGCCCGTTCGGCGGGGAATTTATAAGCAATCATCCACCGGGGGCTTTTCTCGGTCTCGCCCAAACGCTCCTGATCCGAAAAGCGGTTTACCTTGATCACCATTCCGTCGATATCATACGGGAGGGACTTCCGTTTCTTATCCCACTGGTCGCGATAGGCAATAAGCGTATCCATGGAATCGGTGGTAACACGATGGGGGTTTGTGCGGAGTCCCCATTGGCCAAAAACGTCCAAAAGTTCGCCTTGGGTTTCGAAGGCGTATCCCTCGACGAGTCCGATCCCGTGACAAAAGATTTCAAGAGCGCGCTTGGCGGTGAGGCGGGGATCCAAAAGTTTCAGGGAGCCTGAGGCGGCGTTCCGCGGGTTGACAAAAAGCTCCTCGCGGTCTTTCTCCTTTTCCGCATTGAGCCTATTGAAACTCTTCCGGCTCATATAAACTTCCCCGTGGACTTCGATTCGTTTGGGCAGCTGCTTCCCTTCCAGAAGGAGAGGAATGGTCCGAAGGGTCCTAAGGTTTGTTGTAATGTCATCCCCCGCAAAACCGTCCCCCCGCGTGGCGCCCCGGATCAATTTTCCGTTCTCATACAGAAGTGACACACTCACGCCATCGACCTTAAGCTCCACGGTGTATTCGATCTGTTTCTTTGCGAGATTCTTGCGGACCCGTTCGTCAAAAGTGTGGATCTCCTCGGAAGAATAGGTGTTGTCCATGCTCAGCATCCGCTTTCCGTGCCGGACTTGCTTGAACCCTCCCGCCGGCTCTCCTCCGAGACGCTGCGTCGGAGAATCCGGCGTGCGCCACTTGGGATGGGCTGTTTCAAGAGCTTTTAATGCTTCCATGAGCCGGTCGTATTCACGGTCGGAAATTTCAGGCCGGTCCTCAATATAATATTTCCGGTCGTGACAGCGAATCAGGGATTTGAGTTTTTCAATCTCTTCTTTGGGACCCGCTTTTCCCATACCGTTCACCAGCCTTCCGAAAGACGCGCCGCCAGCACAGGAGGCAACCCGGCCTGCACAATCTTCCTCTGAGCCGTCGGAATGTCATAAGCAACCCGTTTCACCTCAACCGTGGAATCCTTTGTGTCATAAATGGCATAGGCAGCGCGGGGGTCACCGTCGCGGGGCTGTCCGACACTTCCCACATTGACGAGATACCGATAGCCCTCCTCCGCCATCGCCACCTTGGCGTCGCGGTGAAAATAAAGTTTTCCTTTTGGATCCAGAGAGGCGATCATGGGCGCATGGGAATGGCCAATGCAACAGAGTCGGGTCCTCATGAGACGCAAGGTCTCCATGGCGCCTGATGCGTTGAGGATATAGTGAAATGCGTCCGGCTCATCGAGCGAACCATGAACAAGCGCCAGATCTTCACAGGTGTAAACAGGCTGAAGGGATTTCAAAAATTGGAGCTGCTCCGCGTTTAAAACGCCCTGCGTCCACAGGACCGCCTCGCGGGCCATCGGATTGAAATCCGCTGCGGAAGTTTTTTCAACGCAGGCCCAGTCATGATTCCCGCCGACCCCGATGCAGTCAAGCGCGCGGATCTTTGCGATGCAGGCGGCGGGGTCCGCTCCATACCCGACAATGTCGCCGACATGAAAGTACCGGTCGATGGCCTCCCTGCGGAGACAGGTAAGCACTGCGTCCAGTGCTTCGAGATTGCTGTGGATGTCTGAAACAAAAGCGTAGCGCATCGGTTGCACTTAAAAGCAGACGCCAAAGTCGTCAAATTCCCCTTTTGCGGCCTGCCAGTCCACTTCCACGCCGCGGATGTAGGGCTTCATCGGGCCATTTTTCATTTTTTCGAGGAAATGAACAAGCTTCGTCTCCTCTCCTTCCGCAACCACTTCCACCCTTCCGTCCGTAAGATTCTTGACCCAGCCCACCAGCTGAAGAGACAAGGCAATATGTTCTGCGGTGAAGCGGAAACCGACCCCCTGCACGCGTCCGGAATAAAATACATGGATCCGCTTGTTTTTTTCCGCGTCCGCGGCTCTGCCTTTCACCTTTCACCTTCCAGATATTTCATGATATTGTTATGAAGGCAATCGGGGCGGAAGGATTTGAACCTTCGACCTCTGCGTCCCGAACGCAGCGCTCTAAACCAAGCTGAGCTACGCCCCGAATCTGTTATGAATCTTTATAGTATAACATAAGAAAAGTCATCGATTCAACAGGAGATATCCGTTGCATTCCATCATTGTTGCGTTATAATACAGGGAATGCGATACCGACCTGGTGTGATGAACGCGCATCGTCCATTCAAAAAAACTTTTATCCTTCTTCTGGTTTCTCTGGTTGTCTTTGAGTCAAGCTGTGCTCATGTGGCGCGCGTCAAATTTCCGCCGCCCCCTTTCAAAACACCGCCTGAACTCATCCGATACTATAACTACTCGCCCTATCCGGGAAAACCGCTCATCTACCCCTTCCATGTCCAGGAACGGTACATCGAGAAACGGGTCATCTTCCGAAAAGTGGAGGATACGACAGGAAACCGCTCCTCCCTCGTCATCCACTATTACGAACCCAAAACCAATAAAAAACACCCGCTCATCCTCATCACCCCGATCCTTGGCAAAAACTACGGGATCGAACGTTCTTTCGCAAGTTTTTTTGCAAAACGCGGTTTCGCATGCGCCATCGTCTACCGGAAGCCCCTGCGGTTCATCCCGGACGAGCCCCTGAGCGTCGTGGAGGCTTACCTTCGCTCCTCGATCATCCGCCTCCGGATCGCCCTGGACTGGCTCTGCCGCCAGGAGAAAGTCGATCCGAACGCAATCGGGACGTTCGGCATCAGCTTTGGCGGAATGCTCAACACGGTTCTCGCAGCCGTCGATTCCAGACCCAAATGCCATTTGATTGCGCTGGCCGGCGGGGAACTGGCCGAGGTCATTTGTTATTCTCACGAGAAAACCATCGAGCGGTACCGCAACCAATTCATGAAACTGAGCCAGCTGACGCCCGAGGAATTCCGGGAAAAGCTTCGGGAAGCCATCATTTCTGAACCGGTAACGTTTGCGCGCTATATCGATACGCGGAAGGTATATCTGTTTATCGCGATGTTCGATCTTGTCATCGGAAAAAAGCATTCCCGGAAACTGGCAAAAGCGCTCGGAAACCCTGAAACGTATTATGTCCCGCTCGGACACTACACCTCCGTCCTGGCAATCCCGTTTGTCCGGGTCAAAGCCGCCAACTACTTCGAATCACACCTGAAACAGGATGTCTATGAAAACACCCGTCATCGCGTCAAAGATTAAGCAGGAGGCGGTTCGGACCGCGCTCAAAGCCGGAAAAATCCTCATGGACCGCTACGGCAAGGTCCTGGAAATCTCCCAGAAAGGCCGCCATTCGCTCAACCTGGTAACCGATATCGACAAAAAGAGCGAGCATTACATTGTGCAAAGTCTCCTCAAGGCCTTTCCGAACCATCAGATTCTTGCCGAAGAAGGGTCCCTTTCCAAAACAACCTCTCCCTATAAATGGCTGATTGACCCTTTGGACGGAACCACGAATTACCTCCACGGGTTCCCCTTTTTTTCGGTCTCAATCGCCCTTGAGATGGAGGGGGAGGCGGTGTTCGGCGTGGTTTATGCGCCGATGCTCCGGGAGCTTTTTGTGGCAGAACGCGGGCGGGGTGCAACACTCAATGGAAAACAAATTCAGGTATCTCAAGAAGCGGATCTGTCCCGAAGCCTTTTGGCGACCGGTTTCCCCTACGATATCCGGGAAGCCAAGCGGAACAATCTCGATTACTTTGCGGCGTTCGCCAAGAAGGTACGCGCCATCCGGCGGGCCGGGGCCGCCTCGATTGACCTTTGCTATGTGGCGTGCAAGCGTTTTGACGGGTTCTGGGAACTCCGGCTGCAACCGTGGGACCTTGCGGCGGGCGTCCTTGCCGTCGAGGAAGCCGGAGGGAAAGTTTCTAATTTCTCCGGAAAAAAGCTGAATATCTATCACGACGACACCGTTGCCTCCAACGGAAAAATCCACGCTGCTCTTCTTGAAACCATCCAGGAAGTCGACCGGCAATCCGCAACTTAACTTAGAAGATAAGGATTAGGCAGGAAGGCGCTTTAGCTTTGGAAGGTGCTTGAGCCAGGAGAGTTTTTTCATGAAGGGATTTCTCTTCATCCGCTGGAAGAGGAGTTTCATGAGGAGGTCCACTTCGATATTGACCTTGTCCCCCGCCTGTTTTTTGTGAAGCCCCGTGACCCGGAGCGTGTGCGGAATCAGGTAAAGGCCGAAGGTCTTTTTGGATAAACCGGTGATGGTGAGACTGACCCCGTCTACTGTCACGGAACCGCGCAACACCATGTAGGCAAGAAGATCCCGGGAACACTGAATATCAAAAATCAGATTTTTCCCTTCCTTCCTCCGGCTCTTGATGATGCCGACCCCATCCACATGCCCCTGCACCAGGTGGCCTCCAAGCCGGCTTCCGAATTTCAGGGGTCTTTCCAGATTGACCGTCTCTCCCGGCTTCCGAAGACCGAGGGTGGTGTAGCGGAGCGTGTTGGTTGAAACGTCAAAGGAAAGGTCTTTCTTCTTTTTTTGGATGACCGTGAGGCATACCCCGTCCACCGCGATACTGGAACCCAGAGCAAAGTCCTTATTGGTCCTTTTGGTCCCGACGGTGAGACGGATCCCGGACTTTGTCTTCCGGATCCCCCGGATTTTTCCCGATTCTTCAACAATGCCCGTAAACATACGGTTCGACCTTCGATTTGCTCCGCTCATAATGAACCCTGAGCGATGAGATGCTTACAAGTCCTCTTCTCAGTCGAAGGGTCAGTGCAGGATTCCTTCGACAAGAAGGTCTTCGCCGACCTTCCGGACAACCGATTTTTTGAGCGTGATGGCCTGGGACAGTCTCAAAATACCCTTCCCTTCAAAAGCGGTCGGGGCATGTTTTCCGCCGATCAGGATGGGTGCGATGAACCAAAGGATTCGGTCGACAAGCTTGTTTTCAAGAAAATCGGCGATGACGGTCCCTCCGCCTTCGACAAGGAGCTGCCCGATTTCCATTTCGCCAAGAGTCTTCAGAAGCGGGAGAAGCTTGACTTTTCCCCTTTCCGTCTCTGTCCGGAGAAAGACAATCGGGTAAGGATGGTAGGAAAGGAGTTTTTTCTCAGGAACATCCCGGCCGATGGCCAGAATCAACGGCGCATGGAAACTGGTCCTGACCAGGCGCGAATTCCGGGGCGTCCGCAGGTGCCGGTCGAGGACAATCCGCGTCGGCTGATACAAAAGCGGTCTCCCCATCTTGCGCGCCGTGAGGAGCGGATCGTCCTTCAAGACGGTATTCACCCCGATCAGAATGGCGTCGGAGTGGGCTCTTTCCGCATGCACCAAGCGCCGCGCCATCTCCCCGGTGATCCAGTGTGAGACGCCGCTCACTGTCGCAATCTTTCCGTCAAGAGACTGCGCCACTTTAACCGTTACATACGGGAGTTTCCGGGTCATATATTTGATAAAGGGTGCATTCAGTTCCCGGCAGTTTTCCTTCAGGACATCAAGGCGGACTCGAATCCCGTGCCCCCTCAGCGTCCGAATCCCTCTCCCCGAATTTAAAGGATTCGGGTCTTTCATGCCAACCACCACTTCGCGAACTCCGCTCTTGAGGACGACGTCCGTGCAGGGGCCGGTCCGCCCGACATGACAACAGGGTTCCAAGTTGACATACAGAGTCGCGCCTTTGGCGTGTCGTCCTGCGCGCTGCAGGGCAAGAAGTTCGGCATGGGATTTGCCGGGACCGTGATGAAATCCCTCGCCAATGATTCTTTCTTTTTTGACCACCACCGCACCGACAAGGGGATTGGGAGAAGTTCTTCCTTTGCCGCGCCTCGCCAATGAAAGAGCCCTTTCCATGAAAAACCGGTCTTTTTCCCGCTGCGTCATTCTATTTCCCTTTCCAAGCCGCATCGACTTCCTGTTTACTGATCTGGTCCAGGATTCCATTCACAAAGCGGCCGCTTTCAACATCTCCAAATTTCTTTGCCAACTCCACGGCTTCGTTCAAAGAGACCTTCGGCGGAATTTCTTTCACAAAAAGCAGTTCATAGGCTGCCAGACGCAGGATATTCCGGTCCACCGCGGCCATCCGCGAGAGCTTCCAGTTGTCCGCATGGCGGCTGATAATTTCATCAATCTGCTTCTGGTGCCCAATGGTCCCGGTCACCAAGGAAGAGGCAAAATCCTTGATTTCCTCGTCGGCCTTTTGGGCCTCCCAGAAAACCTTGAGCGAATCCTCCGCAGGGAGTTTGGCGATTTCCGTCTGATAAAGCGCCATCAATGCCAGTTCTCGTGCGCGTGTCCGTTTTCTCATCGCGTTCGGATTAAATGGGAAAGGCCGGCCATCTCCAGCGCCACGCATGCGGCGTCAGCGCCTCGATTGTCCTTTTTGCCCGAGCGGGCCATGGCCTGGGCCCTCGTCTCTGTTGTCAGGACGCCAAAGGCAATGGGAATGCCGGAATTCAGTGCAACATGCGAAATTCCCCGGGAAGTCATCAAGGCCACATATTCAAAATGGGGCGTCTGGCCGCGGATGACCGAGCCAAGCGCCACAAGAGCATCATACCGCTTTCGGCGCGAAAGCCACAAGCATGCTGAAGGAATCTCAACCGCCCCCGGCACCCAAACCACATCCACCCGCGACGAAGGAACACCGTGAGCGTGCAGGGCTTTGAGACACCCGTCCAGAAGGCGCTGGGTCACGTCATGATTGAATCGCGAGACGACCACGCCGATCCGCCTGCCCTTCCCCCGAATCTTTCCTTTCAAGATGCGCGCCATGTCATATCTCCAATGTGAAAAGATGTCCCAATTTTTCCTTCTTCGCCTTGAGATACTTTTTGTTGAGCGGTGTCGGGGGTATTTCGATGGGAATGCGATCGACGATCCGGAGCCCATATCCCTCAAGGCCCACGACCTTCTTGGGATTATTGGTCAGGAGGCGAATCTCCTTGAGCCCCAAATCCACCAAAATCTGCGCTCCGATTCCGTAATGACGCAGGTCCGGCTTAAAGCCGAGGGCGGTGTTGGCGTCCACTGTGTCCAACCCCCCATCCTGAAGGGCATACGCCCGGAGTTTGTTGACGAGGCCGATGCCGCGGCCTTCCTGACGCATATATAAGACAACGCCGCGGCCTTCGTTCTGGATCATCCTCAAAGACTGTTCAAGCTGTTCGCCGCAATCACATCGTTTGGAATGGAAGACGTCCCCCGTCAGGCATTCTGAATGAACCCGCACCAGGACCGCCGCCCCCTGGGCGATATTTCCGAGCGTGAGGGCGAGGTGGTGTTCGCGGTCGATCGCGGATTCATAAACATGGAGTTTGAAATCCCCGAATGCCGATGGAAATTTCGTTGTAATGAGCCGCTGTATCAGTTTCTCGGATCGGCGGCGATATTTGATAAGATCGGCAATGGTCCCGATTTTAAGGCGGTACCGTTTTGCCATACGGAGGAGCTCCGCGGTCTTGACCGCGCTCCCGTCTTCTCCCGCAATTTTGCAAATCACCCCCGCCGGCGAAAGGGCCGCAAGTCTTGCTAAATCAACACACGCTTCCGTATGTCCCGCCCGGACCAAAACCCCGCCCTCCTGGGCAAAAAGCGGCAAGAGGACTCCGCGCGTTTTACTGAGATGGCGCGGTCGGGTCTTTGACTGCATCAATGCCTTGAGAGTCAAAAGACGCTCTGATGCAGGATCCTGCTTTTTGGAGCGCTTGCCGCGCGGCCTGAACGAGACCATGACAGGGTCTGCCGCAGCGTCCCGGCCACGAAGTCGGAGGAAATCCATGCGGGCTTGCTCCATGGAGACGCAGAGCGGTGCTACGCCATGCCGCACCATGAAATGGAGATGGTGCGCCGTCACGGAGGAAGCGGCCGCCAGAAAATCTCCCTCGTTATCCTCCTCGCCGTCATCGAGGAGAATGATCATCTCCCCATTCTTGAGTGACTTGACGAGTTCCGGAATCGTGCTGAAAGACATTGTGCCAAATTTCCTTATTCTCCTACGCCCTAAGAATCTTCAATGAAGAGAAAAGGATGGGCTTCGGCGGATTTTTCGGACAACAACTTATGTCACTACGTTCCCTGCCTCGCCGGCAGG
>JBDRBD010000153.1:0-3497 GCA_043823025.1 Candidatus Omnitrophota bacterium
CTCCTGGTTGACCGGTCCTGTTGAAGAGCTGCTGGATCGTTACATTACCAGAAGACCACTGGAAGAGCAATTCTTGATGCCTGGATGCCGTGCATACCGACACCGCTTGCGCGGTTCTCGGAGGCGTGAACATGGCAGACATCAACGGCATTATGGCGACGACGTAGGGAAGCGATGAGGACCTATTTCGATTGTATTCCGTGCTTTGTCAATCAGGCCCTGCAGGCTGTCCGTACCGTAACGGACGATGAAGGGATTCAAGAGCAGGTGCTGCGCAGCGTGCTGAGGGCAGTCGAGAAAATGGACCTCAGGCAATCGCCGCCGGCAATGGGCCAAACGATTCATCGCCTGATACGCGAAGTCACGGGCAACATCGATCCATACCGCGAACATAAAAGGAAATGGAATCGGTTTGTCCTGAACCTTCTGCCCGAACTGCGGCTGCGAGTGGAGACTTCTTCGGACCCATTCCAGACAGCGGTCCGACTCGCCATCGCGGGCAACATCATTGATTCCGCCTCCAACCACGAAATCGATGAGCAGCGAGTAATAAGCTCGGTCGACAGGGCTCTTTTGGCGCCATTGGACGAGGATGCCGTCGTTGCGCTGTATGGAGAGCTGGTAAGCGCGCAGCGCATCCTCTACCTTGCAGACAATGCGGGTGAGATCGTATTCGATCGTTTGTTGATTGAGCAGCTTCCGATGGAGCGGGTCACGCTCGCGGTCAAAGGCGCTCCCGTGATCAACGACGCAACGCTCGAAGATGCCGAGCAGGCCGGGATGACTGAATTGGTCAGGGTCATTTCCAACGGTTCCGATGCGCCTGGAACGATGCTTGAGCAGTGTTCGGTTGAATTCAGGCAAGAGTTTAAATGTTCAGATGTCGTGATTGCCAAGGGACAGGCGAATTACGAGACGCTTAACGATTCGGTCCAAAACCTGTTCTTTGTTCTTATGGCGAAATGTCCCGTTATAGCGAGGGATATCGGTTGCAGGCGGGAGAGCCTGGTTGTGATTCAAAAGCGGGCCGTTGAGTTTGGCCAGACTGCTTCGCGCAAAGGAATCGATTGAAATCCAGAAGTTGCCGTATCTTTAAAGCCGCAGAAAACCAAATGGCGGCAAGGCAAGTCCGGATTATGAGATTCATGTACCGTGCATGATGCTGCGAAGGAAACGAGCATGATTTGCAGAGAGATCCAGTGCGATGAAGCACTAATCATACGTGATGAAAGGAGGTGAATCAAATGCCAGGCGGTGACAGAACAGGACCCATGGGACAAGGTCCCATGACCGGCAGGGCGGCAGGCTACTGCACCAGTTCTTCGGTACCCGGTTACATGAATCCCGCTCCAGGGAGAGGTTTCGGGAGTTGGGGGAGTGGCTTTCGGGGACGGGGAGGCGGTGGACGCGGCGGCCGCGGATGGCGCAATCAGTTTTACGCCACAGGTTTGCCCGGCTGGGCGCGCGCAGGAGGGAGCTTTGGTCCTCCTGCTCCTTACGGAGCCCCCTATGCTCCGTCCATGACAAGGGAACAGGAGATGGCATTCCTGCGTGAACAGGCAAGCTACTTCAATGAAACGCTGGAAGACATCAAGAAGCGCATGGAAGAACTCAACGCCCAGGAGAAGGAGGCCTGATTTGCCGGGAACCTCTCGGGGGAGGGTTCGGGCCCACCCTTTCCCCGCCCGGCGAGCGCTCGTGCCGTTATGAATACGGGCAAAACCATGGAGTCATAAGGCCATTATAAGAAACGAACCCAGAGAGGATAAATCGGAAATGCCAGGGGCCAGGTGAAACCTGCCCAACCGCAAAAACTCCTGGACCGGGAAACCGCCGGAAAGATATGAAAGAATAGTTGCAGCACCGATGGATTCGTGCGGTTGGCAGCAACGTAATGGTGGTATAATGTCTCTACAAAGTCGGATCATGCAACGATTGTCCCGGGTTGTGGCGCCGGAAACCGGACTGGGCATCCTTCGCATGGGGCTGGTTCGAGACCTCGTTGTGGATGAGAAAGCGGGAGATGTGCATCTGATCTTCCGGCCTTCATCGTTTCTCTGCCCGATGACATTCAAACTGGCTGTGGATATCAAAGATGCGATAAAGGGCGTTACCGGTGTGAATTCATTAAGAATTACGGTGGAGGATTTCGCGCGGGCAAGAGAACTCAATCACTTACTGGCCGTGGATTAGGGTTATTGGTGAAAAGTCAGGGATAATATATTGAATGTGATCGACAATATCATCTCAACGATTAAGGAAGACAGCCCGGTGAAGGAAGTGCGTGCGTGTGTCTTCTGGACAGCAGCTCTCAGCAAGAATTGCGGCCTGGCGTCTACCCTGAGGGAACACGGCCCGCATCACGGAGTAAGCCCGGTGCCGGAAGCCGGTTCGCTTTTGAAAAAAACCGCGCTTGGGCTTGCGGCCCATGCACATTCGGATAGTCTGCCATTGGCCTCAATCGGTATGGCGGCCATAAACTCTTTGATCGAGATAGACCTGAATCGTTGCGTGGAGAAGAACGCCTTTGAGATATTGAGAGAGAAAGGAAAAGGGAAAACGATTGCCGTCGTAGGCCATTTCCCCTTCGTGCCGAAGCTCGAGAAGATAGCCGCCGAACTCTATGTGCTGGAAAAACATCCCGCAGAAGACGATCTTGCAGAAGAAAAGGCAGCGGAAATATTGCCAAATGCGGATGTGGTTGCAATAACGGGCACTTCTCTTATTAATCACACGTTTGAGAAGCTGACCGCGCTATGTCAAAACAGCTTTGTGGTCGTCCTCGGGCCTTCCACTCCCCTGTCTCCCGTCCTTTTCGATTATGGGGTTGATGTGATTTCGGGGACCATGGTGAGTGACTCCGATTCGGTGTTGCGATGTATTAGCGAAGGAGCCAACTTCAGACAGATACAGGGCGTGAGGTTGCTGACCATGGTCGGCTGAATAAGACCGGGAACCCTATTACTCTATAATAAGATTGGGCAGCGTCAGAAAGAACCAAATGGAGGTATAATTGATGCCTCTCTATGATTTTCGTTGCGCCGAATGCGGGCGGACGACTGAGGTATTGGTTCGAACAAGCCTGGAGAAGGAGTCGCCTGAATGTCCCGAGTGTGGATCGAAGCGGCTTGAGCGTTTGATCTCCGCGCCGAACATTCCAAAGGAAAATACAGCGGGTGCACCCCGGTGCGGGAAGGGAATCACCTGCTGTGGCAGTTCCACTCCCTGCGAGAACCCGCCCTGCGGGTAACAAGAATCGCTTGCGAGCGCCGCTATTAGTTTGTTATTCTTATTTGTCCAAACTGGAAGAGTAAGAGAATGCGCAGCATGCTCCGGGAAAAGCAAAGACGTTCAAGCCTTCTATGGAAGAGCTTGAGTCTTGTAGTGACAGCATCTTTTCTGTCTGCCGTCCTCTTTACCACACTTCACCTGGCCTCCCATCATCACTCATCTGACGATGCTGAGTGCTCTTTCTGCAGATACAATACGGACTCCCA
>JBDRBD010000154.1:0-3098 GCA_043823025.1 Candidatus Omnitrophota bacterium
TTTGTGCAGGAATCGACCTTGCCACAAGCCGCTCCGCAAATGCCATCGCCGAGGAACACCGGTTCATTTACAGTAGCGTTGGATACCATCCCCATCAGGCGAAGGACTTCACCGACGCTGTCCTCGAAGAATTGCGGGCGGCTTGTAGGATGGCCAAGGTCGTGGCGATCGGGGAAGTGGGCCTTGACGATTACAGAGGCCTTTCTCCGATGGAGGACCAGAGGCAATGCTTCCGGCGGATGCTGGGCCTGGCCCGGGAATTCCGGCATCCGGTCATCCTTCACATTCGGAATTCCGTTCCGTCCGGCCCTCACGCGGTCGGTCAGGCCTATGCCGACGTCCTCAACATTTGGAACGAAAAAGGCAACGCTTCCTTACGGGGAGTCAATCACTGTTTTTCCGGGTCGCTCTTGGAGCTCGAAGGCGTCCTTGAAGCGGGTCTTTATGTTTCGTTTGCCGGCAACGTGACCTATCCAAAAGCAGAGGACCTGCGCAGGGCAGTCGATGCCTGCCCCCTCGAGCGGATGCTGATTGAGACGGATGCCCCCTTTCTTTCGCCCCAATCGCATCGCGGCATTCGGAATGAGCCGGCTTATCTGAAAGACATTGCGGAAGAAATTGCGAAAATCAAGGGGATTTCCTGGGAACAAGTGGCCCGTCAAACGGCGGCCAATACTCTGGCTCTTTTTCCGATGAGTCGTCCCGGTGAGGAACAGTTTGTCTATGCCATCGGCGAGAGTCTCTATGTCAATGTCACCAATGCCTGCAGCGCGCACTGCACGTTCTGCCAACTGAGCACACCTCAATCCGAACTTTATCTCAAGGGCTACCGCCTCCGGCTGCAGCGGGATCCTTCCGTCGAGGAAGCCCTGACGGCGTTGAACGACGCAGCGCATTACCGGGAAGTCGTTTTCTGCGGCTACGGGGAACCGACGATCCGGTTGTCTTTTTTGACGGAAGTCGCCCGCGCCCTGAAAAAGAGGGGAATCCGGGTTCGTTTGGACACCAACGGCCACGGCAATTTGATCCATCGCCGCTCCATTGTTCCGGAGCTGGCCGGACTGATCGATGAAGTTTCAGTCAGTCTCAATGCCGAAAATGAAGAAACCTATCAGACGGTCGTGCAACCCCGCTTCGGGGCCGGCACCTACGAGAAAGTAAAAGAGTTCATTCTGGAATGCAAGAAAACGCTGCCTCAAGTGGTTGTGACCTTTGTGGAGGCGCCGGGGATTAATCTTGCCGCCTGCCGGCAGATTGCAGAATCCCTCGGGGTCGAAGCAAAATTCCGAAAACTGGATGTCGTCGGATGAGCCGTCTTACGGAAGTGCGCCAGTGGGTTCAGGAAGAAAAGCGGTATCTTTGGATTGTGATCTGTCTTGTGCTGTTTCATACAGGGACTTCCATCCTGGACAATTTTACCCGGCCTTTGGAAAGCGCTGCCTCGGTCGCCGAAGAATCGCTTGTGATAAAAGAAGAACAGATGCTCAAGCTGTTCCGGGAAGATGCGTCTCTTTGGCTTTTGTTCGTTTTTCTGGGCCTCTTTGTTTTTCTGGCCATGCTCGTCGGGCTCTATTGGGGAATCCGCTTTCTGTGGCTCAAACGAAAGGGAAAATTTTCCATCCGGTGGCGGCTGCCGGAGCAGAAGATTCTATGGAGCATCCGCGATGTCTTTCGTCTCACGGTGATCGTGGTTCTTTTCAGCTATGTCATCGAAATCCTGCAGTTCGTGCTATTCCGCTTTGTACCGGAGCATATCTCGGAAGGCATCCGTCTTCTCACCGGAACACTGGCGACACAAGTGATAGCGCTTTTTCTGATTTTCCGGCTCGTTCGACTGCGAAAGGGACAGATGTTTTCTCATCTTGGGCTTTCCGCAAAGGCTTTTTCGAGGAATATCGTTTTCGGTCTTCAAAGCTACGTGTCGCTTCTGCCGGTTTTATTTCTGGCGCTTTTCGTTTCCATCGTCATCGCTGAGGTTTTTCGGCTGAACCCTCCGCCGCAGCCAATTCAGGAACTCTTCAAGGAGGGAACACCCCAGAAGATTTTCCTGACCGCTCTGGTTCTGGTCACGTTGGTGGGGCCCGTGGTCGAGGAGATTTTTTTCAGAGGATTTCTCTATAGCGCATTGAAAATGAAATGGGGGAAGGGATGGGCGGTTTTTGCCAGCGGCTTTTTGTTTGCCCTGCTCCATGCCAATTGGGTGGCGCTCTTGCCGATTGCCCTCTTGGGGTGCGCCTTGGCGTACATCTATGAACTGACCGGTTCGTTGGTGGCCTCCATCACGATTCACGTCCTCCACAATGCGCTGGTGATGACGGTCTTTCTCTTGGCGGCTCATTTCTCGCGGCTGGCGGGCATATGATGTTCTATCAACCAAATAATACCACCATTTCAAATTCAAATATCAAAAATCAAAACTCAAAATGACACAAAATCTAAGATTTCTTAAAAACCCATGCGCATTTAAAAGCAATTTAAAAATTTTGAATTTTGCATTGTCATTTTGATGCTTCGATTTCACTCAGCATCAATCCTGAGCGAAGTCGAAGGATTGATTTTTGCACTTTGATTTTTACATTGAAGCGGTATTTATTTGACAAGGCATTATGACAATGACCTACACAACTCTTGCATGGAAAAGGAATGCGCTGTACCTGTTGGACCAGACAAAGCTTCCTCGCCGACACGTTGTTCTGGCGTGCCGGGATGCCGCATCCGTCTTTCGCGCCATCCGCGCTCTTTCTGTCCGCGGCGCGCCGGCCATCGGCGTCGCGGGTGGTTTTGGCCTTTACTTGGCGGTGCGCGGTGCCAGAGGAAAAAGAGAATTTTTCCGAACTCTGGAACGTGCGGTGTCCTATCTCCGGCGGGCCCGCCCCACAGCCGTGAACCTTGAGTGGGCGCTGGGCCGGATGAGGCGGCACGCTTTGTCTTGCCGCCAGGCCGATCTTCCTCAGCTCAAAAGCCAGCTCCTTGGCGAGGCAAAAGCGATTCTTCTGGAGGAAAAGGAACGGTGCGAGCGGATGGCCCGTTTTGGCGCAGCACTCATCCGTTCCGGGGATACGATTCTGACGCATTGCAATACGGGGGCCTTGGCGACG
>JBDRBD010000155.1:0-11500 GCA_043823025.1 Candidatus Omnitrophota bacterium
ATGCCCTTTCCGTTGGGCATTCAGGCACTCCGGCTGCGGAAGGAGGCGATGATTCCGTGGGTCTGGGGTCTCAACGGGGGGTTTTCAGTGCTGGGATCCGTCATGGCGATGATCGTGGCGATGAATTTCGGTTATACCGCAACTTTTCTAGCAGGGCTTGGAATCTACCTTTTGGCTTTTGGGATAGCGAAGTTTTTTTAGGTCTTCCATTTTCCTCTCCGCGAATTTTCCTGGATGTGATATAATACGTCCCCGCACGGCCTCATCGTCTAGCCTGGTCTAGGACGTCAGGTTCTCAGCCTGAAGACCGGGGTTCAAATCCCCGTGGGGCTATTTTTCATTTTTCCATTAGGGATTTGAAGGGAATCGGGTGAAGGTATTTAGTTGATATTAATTCTACCTATCTTGACGATTTAACAGATAAATGGTATACTTTTTGCAAATCGTAAAATTGATAGGTAGATTTTTGTGGTTGTCTGTAACACTGGCGATGTTTCCTTGGGATAAAGATAGAACAAGAAACATAACGACCCAAGGCTCAGAAACCGTATCATAACCGTATCAGAAGCATAACCTATTAGGGGATATGGGCATGCAAGAGCCTAGTCAAGCGCCAAGTCAACAACCAGAACTTCCAGTCAGTGAGCCATCCAACTCTGTCCTTAGATCGTGTAAAATTTGCTCCCAAGAGTTCGCTCCGAGTAAATACAGGCCTTCCCAGCAAATCTGTTCAAAGCCGGAGTGTCAAAAGGAACGCCAGAAGCAAAATATCCTCTCTTGGCGCGAGCGGAACCCTGCCTATTTCAGGCACATTCAAGCGAACCCGCACTGGAGAAACAAGCGCAGTCTCCGCTCCAAGCAATGGAGGCAAGCGCACCCCGAACATATCCGGGAATACCGCAAGGCGCATCGGGAATATTACCGGCTTTATATGCGCGAATATATGCGGCAATACCGGAAGCGGCACTCAGCAGGGGAAAGCGCCGTCGAGAAGAGAGCTCCGGAAAATACTACCTAACGTTCGGCAAGTCCCTCATCAAGGAGACAAGCTATGGAAGAAAAGGACCATCGCTTTTTGAAGGCGAGCGGGAAAATTTTTGACCTTTTAGGATGGATTGCTCTGGTGGTTGGAACCGTTGTTACGCTTATGGTTCTGCTCGGAGGAGGGCGTCCCGAGGCCCCTAGAATCGCGGGGATTGCGGGAATTTTTTTAGGCGGCGTTTACTTTCTGATATTCAGGACGATTGCGTGTGTTGTCCGGCTCCTTTTGGAACTTGAGTCGCGGATTAAGCCGTAACCAACAGGGGGTGAATGGGCGTGAAAGACCCAGGGTATGAAGAGGATTTAATCTCGGGCCGCGGGCGTAAAAGCCTTGCGATTCTGGAGGCCATCCGCCGCCAGGGGCCCCTGACCAAAACGGACATTTCGAAGCTGGTCAAGCTGAATATCGTGACCGTTTCCAATTATGTCAACGATTTTATCCAGAAGCGTCTCATTTTGGAAAAAGACATCGACGTTTCGACGGGAGGGCGAAGGCCGGTTCTCGTGCAGCTCAACAAAGAAGCCGGCTATGTCATCGGGATCGGGTTCAACCTTTTCAATTCAATCGGCCTTCTGGTGGACCTTGAGGGCGGCATCCTCAGCGACGTCAAAATGCGTCTTCCGGATGAACGGGCTTCCAATGTCATGGACCATCTCGTGGCAATGATCGAGGAGATTCTTTCCAAGACCAAGGTTCCAAAAGACAAGATTCGGAGAATCGGGATCGGCGTGGCGGGCCTTTTGGACAAAGGCGGGGGAAGTCTGCGGTGGCCGGAACGGATGGGGGAAGGGTTCGGATACCTGTATGTGCCGATCCGCGAGGAGCTTGAGCGCAAATTCGGCATTCCGGTTCTTTTGGAAAACGATGCCACGGTGGCCGCCTTCGGCGAATATTGGCTTTCGCTGGATCCGCAGACGAAGCATGTTCTTTTCATGTATGCGGGGGCCGGGCTCGGCATTGTCATTGACGGAGAAATTTACCGCGGCGCAAGCGGCAACTCCGGGGAGTTTGCGATCCATAACCCCGTCCAGAACGACAAATTCAATTGTTCGGAAGGGAATCCCTGTTTCCTGAAGAAGTGGTCGGCGGATGTGAGCATCGTTTCGCTTGCCAAGAAAGCGATACAACAAGGGCAGCAGTCCGACATCACCAAGTATGCCGGCTCCCTGGACAAAGTGGATTTGGCCGCGGTCTTCAAAGCGGCAAAGTTCGGAGACCGCCTTGCCGTGGAACTTGTCGAACATGCAGGCGTGCGGCTTGGCGTCAAGGCCGCCTGGCTCATCAATCTTTTTAATCCCGAAGTACTGATTATCGGAGGCGGTCTTGAAGAAGCAGGCGCACTTCTCATGGATGCCGTGAAAAAGACCATTTCCGGATGGGCCTTTCCTGAAATGGCCAATACTTGCAAAGTGATTCCCTCCCGCCTGGGGGAGAATGCCGTGGCTCTTGGAGCCGCCAGTCTCGCCGTACGGGAATCTTTCGTACAAGCTTGAACATTGTTGAAGATTCTTTCGTAAAAAACCGTATCAAACCGTATCATTCGTGCTTAATGGAAGACAGATTGCCTGTTCTGAATGTAGATTTTGAAAGACCAGACCGGTCAATCAGTCTGTTTGTTGCGTGTGCCCAAGTAAAAACTTTCAGATTTTTTTCGGGATCCCTGTAATTAACAATTTTGTTTTTTTCGGGTCAGAAAAAAAGTCTGACAGGAGGTTCCGTAACTCATTTTAACTCCCTTTCAGTCCGTAGGAAAAGAAAATATGTTAAGGAAGACAAAAGCAGGAAATTTTCTCTTGACAGTTGAGCGTTCTCATGGTATATTTTTAGTGTCAGAATGAAGTAGGGTGCGCTCTTTTTTAGGAAAGTTTCTTACGACTTTTAAAAAGATTTGTAAGTCGTCTGAAATCATCCGATTAAATCTGCATCTAGCACATGCGGACTCATCGACGTGCGCGTCGATGAGGGTAAACCAGTTGTAAGACTGGGACATCCCTCCCCGCCAATAAGTTTTGGCGGGTCGGGATCATCTCGCAGATGGAAAAACAGCGAGATGACAAAGCTCCGGTCCCGCAGCGTTCGGAGCTGCGGGAGGCCGAGTTGCCGAAGTGATTAAGCAATTCGGCCTTTTTTTAGGGTGAGAACATGAAGAAAAAAAAGAACAATTTCATCATCTTGAGAGTCGGGACGGGCGTAGTTGCTTTCATGTATTTTATCTTATCTTCGAACGCCGTCTTGGCTCTTGATGCGATGAATCAGGCAACCCAGCAACACCCTGCGATGGTGACCGATGGACAGCTTCCCTCGCGGACGCTTTTCAAGGGACAGCAGGGCGGAGCCGGCAAGCCTGAGTCCATGCGCGGGAGGGAGACCGCGATGGCCAAAATGAACCAGATCCTTTTCAGGGAAAGCATCCAGGCGCTTACGGCGCCGAATGCCTTTAGGGCCCAGAAGCCGGCAGCGCCGGAACGGCCCAATCCCAATCGGATCGAAAGGAACCGATGATGAAGTATAAAAAGCAATTAAAGGGCAGCGTGAACACTGACGACACGGGTCGTCGCATAGGGAGGTGCACAATGGAGGGAAGAAGGAAGTTCGGCATGGGACTGTTGTTCCTAACAGTCCTGAGTGCGTTTCTTCTCGCAGAGACAGGCTGGGCGGCCACCAGCTATGTGCCAGACACGACAAGAAACGTCATTCAGCCGGCGAATCCTGAACAACTGATCGACGCGGAAAAGCGGAATGAGCTTGCCGCATCGGAGAAGTCGGAAGAGCTTGCTGGGCAAGCCGTGGAAATCCATCCGACCGGTTCGATCGTCGAACGAACCCTTCAGGATAGTTCCGGCAAAGATACGCAGCTTATCCGCGTTGAAACCTACGACAACGCCGATGGCAGCGAAGGAAGCAGGGTCACCATCCGTGATTACAAGTACAATGCGGCGGGCGAGCAAATCGGATACGAGGAAGCAGTGACCACAGAGGGATGGATTCCGAATTCGGAAACCGGTGAGCTGGTCTATTTTGACAACCAGACGAAAACGGAATCAGTCACCTATGAACAGGCGGCCGCGCGCTCAACAGACGACGATGTGGTGAGATATGAGCAGGAGACCAAGTTCATCGTAGGGATCGTTGCGAACAGACTCGTGGTGCTCGGAACCGATACTCTGACAAAGATGTGGGACTTGCTGACGGGTGAATACACCGAGACGAAGTCCACGATTCGTACCCGCTACGACAGAAACGGCAATCCCATTCAGCAGACAGGATACAGCGAGTCTACCAGCGAGTCCAAGGATGGCACGGAGACGACCTCCAGAACAAAGCTCGTCTTTGCGTACATCAAAGGACTTGCCGGATTTGCTGTTGTGTCGCAGACAACGGATACGGTTGCCCATAGTCCTGGCGCACTGAATGAAGACCGCTATCTGACGGATGACGATGGAAATCTCGTTTTGGATTCGGACGGAAACGCGATTCTCCTGGAGACAGCGGGCGCAGACGATGTGACGAGTACAACGAGAAGCACCATCACGCGAGAATATGAGCAGAAAAGCGGGAAGCTTCTCAACGTCGAAGGGAGCACCCGCGGGAGAACCACCGGCGCCGGCGAAGATACCCGGTTTACAGGCGTCATGGAGTTTGACATCTGCAACAATTCAGAGTGCCTGAGTCGGCAGGTAACCGAGTCCACAACACGAAATATGTTCACGGGTGAAAGAACGGCCTCGACATCCGAGTATGTCCAGGAGCATGACTGGGCAGGACGGGTTCTGAGCGCTCAGGCGAATACGCACAGCGTGACAACGGCCGGAACCACTGAGACCCTCTCAGACAGCGTGACCAGTTTCGTCGTGACATCGAGAAACACGGTTGCCGCGACCGGCACGCATACGGAAAGCGTATCGATCGATCGGCAGAACATGACGTTGACGCGGTCGACGCAGGATGTGTCCATCAGTGTCGATAGTGTCGGAAGGGTATTGGGTGCGTCCGGTACGCTCTCATCCCAGACGGTTCGGGTGAATGACGAGGCGTATCTCGAGGGAAGCACGGTTGCAGAGCTGTCGGGCCAGGTGGCTGCTGCGCTCTTAACCATGGATGACGCAGACGTCGAAAACGACGCATGCAGCACCATCGCCAATACCTCAGGCGCGATGACGTTTGACGTGATCAACAACCAGATCGTCATGACGAGTTCTTATACGAAGACGACTGAGACAGACTTCGTTCAGAACACAGAGACGATTCAGGAACAGTGGGTCACCCAGAATTACGATGCGGAGACAGGGCTTGGGACAACAGGGCACATTACGAGCCGTGCCATTACCACCTCCCAGGGCCAGCTGAGTCTCAACCCATTGGAGGGCGGAACGCACTACGATCCTGTTTCGGGTCAATGGGTGATTGTTGCGCAAGAGGGTGACGTTGACGGCGTCGTCTACACCGTTTCGCTTGCTGAGATTGACACAACCTTCCGAGGAAACCAGTTCGTCGCGGAGAGGATTGCGAGCGTGAGTGTTTCGTATGATGATTCTTCGCAAGACAGACCGATCCAGACGAATGTGACCTTTACGCGGCAGGTGTACAGCTCGAGCGGTCAGCTTCTTGGTATGGATATCCAAAGCTCAGGCTTCGGCAGCGGTATCTTCCATTATGAAGGAAGAACTGATCCGACAACAGGTGAGCTCAGCCAGGGAGCAGACGAATCGGATGAGGTTTATATTCAAAGGCTGCTTGGTTCTTTAGGGTCGCTTGCAAATGACATTCTCAACTACTATTTCAACGGCACGATACCCGTTCAAGAACCGCAATCGCGGCCTTGGTAAGTCTCAGTAGGAATGGAGGCCTCTTAGGATGTTGAAAGTCCTGAGGAAACATGAAGGCATCCTGAAAAGTGAGCATGGGCCGGGGGAATCCCCGGCCCGTCTCACCTTTATGAGTTATCTGATTGGGGCCTTTCTTTTGGTCCAAACGGCCCCGGCCGCCGGCTTCCAGGGCTTCACCATTTATTCCGCTCCGTCTTCTAAGGCCGATGAAGCGGGAGGCGGGGCGAGCCGGGACTCCCGGAACTTCGACTCCAAGCGGGCGGTGGAGCGGTTTCAGCAGCGCAGTGCCCAGGAGAAGGGACTTCGCAAACGGGCCGAGGAGCAGAAACAGGACGCCCAACAAACACAGGAAGTTGAACGGGGCGTCACGCATGAAAAGCAGATTAGCCAGGCCATTTCACAGCAAGAAGTCAGGGAAGCCGATTCCATTTATAGCCGAACCACCGGGATTGATAATTATAGCGTCGATATAGACGGCGGCGTGTGGCGGAGTCACGTAGGTCTTTTGGCAGAGGCCTGGAATATCGCTTCTAAAGATCTCTACGGGAATGAATCCCGGAGCCGCATGACCCAATTCGAATACAACGACCTTTTCAATGCCACGGGATTTCATCGCCGGACGGTGGACAACGCCGGACGGGTGACCGAAACCGTGGTTTCGGGGATTGCGTATCAGGACGGCGAGACGGCCCGGAACTTCCTGCGTGGGAACAAGGAAGCGAACCGGACGGAAATTACAACGACCTATCATCCTACCGGAAACCGCGTGGTGAAGACCGAGCTCTTTGGCATGGAATATGAGGGAGGGGAAGAAGGGAAGCTTCTTTCCCAGAAGGCAAAAATCACGGAGCTCTCGGGGCCGGACCCGGGCCACGCGACACTCCAGGAAGTATACGGCATGCAATACGACGGCGACAACCTTGTGCAGTCCGAGACGCGGGTCACGGATCTTGAAACCGGCATGGTGACAGAGAGCATCACGAAAAACACCTTCTCGGGGAACCGCCTGACATCCGGCATCACCGAGAGCACCACAAAAGACTTCATTAATTATACCCACACGCAACAGGTTGCGACGCAGGAAATTACCTATGATGACGGCCGGATTCGGACCATTTTGTCAAAGGATGTATCGACGACCAAAGCAATGGACGAAGCCGGGAGCGTGCTTGATGATTTTGTAACAGTTGTCGAGACCACGCGGGAGATGGGGGACTTCGCCGGCATCCCGGAACCGGTTGCCATTGTCAGCGTGATTAAGACCATCGACAATGTCGGGGTCCAGGTGACGGAAGGGACGCGGCAGGAAAAACACATTCGGGATAAGCACGGGAATCTTTTAGAGGTCAGCGCTTCGGAATCCTCCACGACCACCAATTTCGACGGCTCCGTGGTCCAGGATACGGCGAGCGAGATGTACTTCCGCGTGATTGCGGACCAGGCGCACCTGACAGGCCGCGTGGAGCGGAGTCTCACCAAAGACCTCATCGGGGGGCAGAACGTTGTCACCACGTCCCGTCTCAAGGTGGAAATGGATGACAACGGGAAAATCCTGGGAGGGAAGCGCCTTGGTAAAAGTTATGCCACTAACGGCGACGGCAGTATTATCACGGAATCAGAATTTACGCAAACGTTTGACGGCGCAGAAAAGGTGAATGCCCTGGCGCTCGTCCGGCAGGAGACCCATACGCGGACCACTAACCGCGTCAACGAAAGTCTCACCAGCCGGGACGTACTTCATGAGTTCTCATCGAGGCGCCACTGGGGCGACTACCGGATGGTGCGGACCTTTGAGGAAAGTGTGACCGAAGAAGACCGCTTTTTTACCCAGGCGCATGATGGCGTAGGCCGTGTGCTTTCTGCGGAAGAAACCGTCAAAAGCCGCACCACCACCACGCGGGGCGGCGATCAGGTTGGGGAAACACTGGTTGAGGGGACCATCACGTATGCGGTCGGGAAGCGTACCAATCAGGCATACGCCGTTGAGGCGAGAAATCAAATCACGACGAAAGACCCATTCAGTTTGCTTTATACCGAGTCGACCCAAGTCAGCACCTTTAAGTCGGATGCGGATACGGGTCGGGCTATCCAGGGCCTGAGGACGACCGACAGCGTTTCCCGGCGAATGATGCCGGAAGGGGACGTTATCGAAGGGACCCTTGTGATTCTGGGGCACAGCGAAGAGCATCTGGTCGGTTTGGAGAAGGCCAACGGCTTCGGAACGACTTTGCGGGTCACGAATACGGAAGTTCGGGATCTCCTTCAGAATCAGGTAACGGACCAGAGGGAAGTCTACACGCAGCAGCTGGACGCCGTCGGAAAGATTGAATCGGCCGAAGGGGTCACCCGGAGTCTGACGCAGGATATCCGCAGGACCGGTGCTTTCAAGACGGAAAGTGTTACCCGGACCGCCTATCAGACGGTGCTGGGGAATTCGACGGTGCCGGTGGCCACGAAAACGGCCGAGGTGACGGTGAGCGATATCGACGGTTCTTACCGGATCGTGGCGCGTGAGGATGTGACCCGGTACGATGCGTACGGAAGAATTCTTCCGATTAACGAGAAAGATCAAGAAAAAAGCGGCTATCTTATTTGGCTTCATCGTGATAGTACCGTTCAGCCGGTTCCAGCGGATCCGCTGACGCCGGATGAACTGTTTGAACAATTTTTTGGCACAGGGTTAACACCTTAATCACAAAGGGCTAAAAACCATGGAATATCACGAAAGAGAAAAAATTAATGAAACGGCGGGACTCAGCGAACGGGATCGTCTATTGATTCAGACGCAGGGCCCGCGCATCAAGCCGATTCTGCGTGCCATCGCACTTTTGGTGGCGGAGACTTTTTTGGTGACGCAGGTGGCCTGGGCGACGGACTACCGTTCGACCAGGGCTATTTATGACCTTTTCAAGGCGCGGCGTAATTATACATCCCCCTTCCCGAAGGTAGAGACGCTTCAAGAACAAAACGATATGATTTTGGACCGGCAGAATGCGACCATGGATGCCGGAGGCTTGGCAGACGAAACTGCGGGAGCCACGACAGACCTTTTCTCCAGATCCGTCCTTGAACAGCTGGAAAGCGAGCCCGTAGAGCGTCCTCTCAATCCGGCCCTTGTCGCACAGTCCATGGGCCAGTACAAGGGCGACGGAGAGGTGCAGCTTGCAGCGCTTTCCACTCCCCTTGGCGCTCAAAGCTTAATACTGCCCGGTTCGGGCCAAGCCCTTCCGCCTTTGGTGGAGGGCGCCGCGCCAGAGACCTTTGCCGCAGAAAAAGACGCGGAGTTATCCGCCAAAACGGACCGGCAGGAAGAAGCCGGCTTTTTGGAACTTGACCCGATTCGTCCGGAAAGCGCTCAAGCGCTCCGGCAGAACACCATGGAAGATCGGCTCGATAGCGCTACGTTCCAATCCTCGACGGAAAGTTATCTGGATACCCTTCATGCTTTTGGGAGAGCGTCGCTGAAGGCCTTTTTGGCAGAGATTGTTGCCTTTGAAGCGCTGGTTGGCGCGAAGGGCGAGGACGCGGAGGGCGGCAAAGAGGGCGAAAGCGTCCAGATGGCAAGCGCTCAAAAGGTAAGTCCCCTCGCCGCGATTCCGGTTGAAGATGTTACTGCAGACATCGTCCCCGCAGAAGACGTAACACTTTCTAAAGTCACAGAACCGACGACGAAACAGGTGACCGAGGAACCCTTCGAGACGCCGCCGGGTGAAGACTTTATTGAGGAACAGGGTCAGACCCCGCCGTTTGGAGAAGGTGAGATTGAAGAAGATCCTTTCGATGACCCGTTCTTCGGCGACAATGAGAACGGGGATCTCTTCGACGATCCTTTCTTTGGGGATGATTATGAATTCCCCGGCTTTGACGAAGAGACCACCACGCCGGGAGGGGCGCCGCAGACTTGGCTTTCGAACGGCGGAACCTATCAGGAAACGCTGGTCGGCGAAGACGGCCAGACCATTTCAAATTATGATGTAACGATTCAGGTTGAACTTGCCATTGTCAACAACCGCCTGGTCGTGGTCGGGGAAGTGAAAACATACCGCTACACCAACGCAGACGGAACTACCGGAGAAGAGAAAGTCGAATGGCATTATACGTTTGATGAAGAAGGAAATATCTCCGGCAAGGAAAGAGTCCTCTTTAAAAACGGCTGGGTGCCGGACCGGGAAGAGAAAACTGCCCCCGTCTATTATGACAATGTAACCGTCAGGGAAACCTCCGAAGTCGAGCGGGATGAGTCCGGACGGATCACCCGTTATGAGACCACTTACCTCCAGGGCGACAAGAAAATCCATTATGTCATCGAGGTGGATCAATACGACACCGCGGACCAGAGGGCCGAATGGCGGGAGATCACCGAAATCGTGGATATCGGTACAGGCGAAACCTTGACGATTGAAACGATCGGCACGGCCGAGGGATACGATGCGGAAGGCCGAATGACCGGTTACACCACGACGACCCACGTCTTTGCCGAGGGCGTGGATCCTGAGACGATTGAAGCCATCCGGCCGCAGCTTGAAGCACTTGCAACGGCTTTCTCGAATCTCGGAAACTTCCTTACCAGTAAACAGGGAGCACTCACAGGCAGAGATCTTTCCAAAAATGACAAGGCGGTTCTTGACGGTCTGATTCAGAAGGCCACGGATGCCATTGGCGCTCTGAAAGGAATGGAGAATCTTCCTGCAGTCGTCCAGTCGCTCGTCAACAAGATGGAACAGACGATCGCGGACCTTAAGGGAAGCATCACCGAACATAGACATGAGCGGCGTCATCCCGGGCCTAGGGGTGATTCTGACACAATGGTCTGGTACACCTACGGAATTGCCGCGGACAAGCTCACCAATTTTGTGGATGCGGTCAAGCAGTATAGCATCCTGTCCCACGCGGATTCTTTCCTGTCGCAGACCGATTACACGATTACCACAGAAGTCCGCAATATCCAGTACGGCATGGACAATATGTGGTTGAGCTACGCACAAACCACGACCCAGACAGGGATTGCCGAGCTTCCCGACGGAACCGTGGTCCGGTACAACCGCACCATCGAGATCGTCCAGACGCCCACCTTGGACGAGAACGGACTTCTCATTGAGGCAACGGTCACGGTCACGACCACCTACGGCGCAGGAGATCTCCAGTACGATTCGGTCAATTCCGAAAACAATGTGATTGTCGAAACCTTCAACCGCACGGACATGACCTATGAACACGGGCTTGTAATCGGCGACCAGTTCTACCAGTGGGACGCCATCAAAACAGCGCTCATCCCGCTTCTTGGCATCACTGACGAAACCTTCACCAACGGCGTCGTGGACGCGCAGAGTTTCCTGGATGCTCTCGGCATGGATCTTGATTTAGCGTCCATCGTCGATAGTGCACCCGAAGGAATCGGCCCGGATCAGATTGACCAGCTTGTTTTTGATCTTTTAACCACCTTTATCTTTGAGGCCATGACCGGCGGAGGACTGAGCCAGGAAACCCGCCAGGGCTTTATCGATTCCATTGTCCAGTCGGTCGATTTCCGTTACAGCCAGCAGATTTCAAGGCTTAATAGAAACATCCGCTCGATTGATACAAAATTCAGAAGGGGCGACCTGACGCCCGAGGAGCGCGAAGCGTTAGAACA
>JBDRBD010000156.1:0-2530 GCA_043823025.1 Candidatus Omnitrophota bacterium
CCAACCGGATCCAGGGCAACCGGAACCCGGACCTCAGTTCGAACGGACTGAAGCAGGCCGGACGGCTGGGGCGGCGCCTCAAAAGGGAAAGGATTTCCCTTATCTATACGAGCGACCTCAAGCGAAGTAAGCGGACCGCTCAAATCATACAGCACATACTTCGTGTCCCGCTTTACGTTGAAAAAGGCCTCCGGGAAATCAACCTGGGGGTTTGGGAAGGGAAGACCCCCAAGGAAATAGACCAGCGGCATCAGCAGGGGTACACCCGCTGGAAAAAGGCCCCTTCCCGGTACCGGATTCCCAAAGGGGAACCGGTCGCCGTTTTCAGAAAACGCGTCCTCGGCACATTCAAGAATCTTTTGGCGACCGTCCCGGACGGGAATCTTTTGGTCGTGAGCCATGGCGGGGTCATCGCCACCTTTCTGGCAAGCCTTCTGAAAGGGGACGAAGACAGCTTTTTCCTCCGCCTCCGCCTGGATAATGCCGGCCTCTCCCTGGTACGGCTCTCCGATGTCCGAGCCGGCGTGGTCTGCTACGTCAACGACACCTCCCACCTCAAATGAAGACATAAGTTACGGAGTCCGAAGGACGACGTAACTTATTGTCTGAATTTGACCCTTGACATTTTTCATGGTTCTGTTTGAGAAAAAATGTCAAGGGTTCAATTCGCACAAACAGAGAAGCAATTCAGAGAAGATGGATTTACGGCATCCCCAGATGCCGTAAATCCAGTGCTCATTGAAAAAATACTTGACATGTGCATCCATATATGCTAATATCTTCATAGGCGTAGAACCGGATAAACGAATAAGGGAACTTCACAATGGTTCGTGGTCAAGTCGCCCGGCAAGGTTTCAAAGCAAATTATCTGAAAGTGCTCGCGCACCCGGTGCGGCTGGAAATCATCGGTTGTTTAAAGGATGGAGAGCGGGTGGTCGGGGACATTGTCTCCACGGTGGGCATCGGGCAATCCAACGTGTCGCGTCACTTGGCGGCGCTTAAAAACGCCAATATTCTCGCCTCCCGGCAGGAAGGGGCGAATGTTTATTATGCAGTGGCAGACGACCGAATTTTTCGCGTGCTCAGGCTGGTTGACGCCATTCTGAAAAGCACCGTAAAAGAACGATTTTCGCTTTTTGGAGGGAATCCCTAAGAAGCGTGACTGTGACGCGACGATGAAAGTTGGATTGATTTTTAACCAAAAAAAAGCACTTTCAAACGCTGCCGTTTCAGAAAAGGAGGAAGTTCAGGGCGCCTCGGATGCCGAGGACGCGTTTCTGGAGTGGGATGAGGCTGAGACGATTCAGGCCATTGCCCATGCGCTCAAACTTCGCCACGACGTCATCCTGATCGAAGCGGACAAACAGGTGTCCCAGCGCCTCAAGGCGGAGCGTCCGGACATCGTCTTCAATATCGCCGAAGGACGGCAAGGTCCTCTTCGGGAAGCGGAAATTCCAACTCTTCTGGAAAGCCTCGAAATACCCTATACGGGATCTGACCCCGAAACCCTTACGATCACGCTGGACAAGGCTTGGACCAAGCGGGTCGTGCGGCGTTTTGGCATCCAAACCCCTGATTCGCTTGTCTGCGAAAGTTCCGATTATTACCTCAACGGCCTTAAATTCCCCTTGATCGTTAAGCCCTTATGGGAAGGATCCAGCAAAGGAATTCCGGACCAGGCGGTGGTTGAGACGCACCGGGAGCTCCGGAAGCAGATCCTTCGCGTCTTGGAGCGGTATCAGCAGCCGGTCCTGCTTGAAAAGTTTTTGAGCGGACGGGAATTCACCCTTGCGCTTTTGGGAAATGGGGAATCTCTGGAGGTCCTCCCGATTGTTGAAATCAATCTCAAAGCGCTTCCTCGGAAGGCCCATCCGATTTATTCCTACGAAGCCAAGTGGGTATGGGATACCCCGGAAACGCCCCTTTCCATCTTTGAATGTCCCGCAAAAGTTTCGCCGAGCCTCGAGAGAAAACTGAAGCGCTTTGCCAGGAAGACCTTTCAGGTATTAAAGTGCCGGGATTGGTGCCGGGTGGATGTCCGGTTGGATGAATGCGGAGAAGTGAACCTCCTTGAGGTGAATCCGCTTCCCGGTATTCTTCCTCGTCCGGAACAGAATTCCTGTTTTCCGAAGGCCGCCCGCGCCAGAGGAATGACGTACGAGGAGCTGATCTTGAAGGTTCTTTCCATTGCCTGTAAACGGGAGGGATTACGCGAGGATGTACCGAGAACACATCGCCATTCTCTACGATGACAGCAGTCCTGATAAGAAGGCATTGCAATCCCTTCCTGCGCAGGGAGATACACAGGAAGAGGTTCGGGTGATCGAAGAAGCTTTATCGCAGTGTGGCTTCAAGACCCGCAGACTCACGCTCGTCTATGACCGGATTGAGAGTTTCATTGAAGAACTGCTCCGCGCCCGTGAAGAGATTATTTTTAATCTCTGTGAAGATATTAAAGGGGAAGGCTCGTATGAGCCTTATGTCGCGTCTGTCTTGGAGCTTTTCGGGATTTCCTACACCGGTTCGGATC
>JBDRBD010000157.1:0-6058 GCA_043823025.1 Candidatus Omnitrophota bacterium
GGGCTCGGTGGTCATCCGGATTGGCTATCAGGGGCATAAAGAGGAGATGGATGGCTTGGATGTTTCATTGACGTCTCCAAAGGAAGGAGAAACTGTCTCGGCGCTTAGCTTCATGAGTCTGGCGCTTGCGGAAGACCTTAACTTGATGAAAACGAATGGAGACAGGGAGAGTATTGAAAAAATCCTTTCTGCCATTCAGCGGGCGGTCGTGATCCGGCCCAGCCAAGAATATTTGGACGCGATCGATACGATTTACCGGAACCTGTAATTTTACAATTGAAAAATCAGAGGGATGGGGGCCATGACCCTCTCTCTGGCACCTGAAAAGCCGTAATGCGAGAATGCGTGTGTGCGAGAATGCGCAAAAAAAGACGCATACTCTCATTCCCGTATGACGCAATACGAAAATAGCCAGGTTGCCCAGAAAGGGCGCCTGGCCTTATTTGTTATAAGAACAAAAGACCAAAGACTTCAGCAGAGAATGAGAGAATGGGTGTGTGGGTGAATGGGTAATCCGAAACAAGTGACAAGCAACAAGCGACAAGCGGCGCTTCTTCTCATCGGACTTTTTGCTCTCCTTGACACTGATATGGCCTTAGGGTTTCAGGAGAGATGTCCCTCCATGGCAAGGGATATTCTCTCCGGAACCCCGGGCCTGACGCATCTGCGCCCGGCATCCTCAGCCCGGGACGGCGCTCGTAAAGATCTCGAGCGCGATCTGGGCGGGAAGATGGAAATCATCCGCGCTTCTGACGGCGGAATGAGGCTTTCCGCATGGCAGAAGCGGGCGTATGTGGCGTTCTTCAATCTGCCCCACAATAGCTCTTTCACCGTTGAGGAATACATGGGAGCGGTGGTTGCAGCAGGTCTGAACTCTGTTCAGAGGGCCACCGCCCTGAAAGATCTAAGGAAAGCGCTTTTTGAGGCGAACCGGCTGGAGCTAGTCCATGCGATTCAGGAGGCGAGAAAAAATGGATTCCGGTTTGACCGAAACAAAACAAATGCTGACTTAATCGTCGAGATCAAGGAAAAATCGGGCTGGGACGGGAAATTCAGAAACGGAATGTCCCGCGGAAGCGGCGAAGACGTGACATTCTTTTTTACCCCGGCGATGCGAATCAATTTCCGGGATAAACTCCCGTCCTCCTTCCATCGATACCTCGGCCTCCATTTCGATGGGAGCGCCCAGGACGGCGGGGCGAAGTCTGATTTCAACACACTCCTTTTTAAATTGATGAGAGCCGCGCCTCAAAAGGACGGAGGTCTTGAACGGTATGACCAGGCCCTGATGCAGTTCGCGCTCTATCTGGATCAGAACGAAAATGCAAGGCATTTTCTTTATGCCCCCTTTACGATACGGAGGATTGATCCCTTTTTTGACGGATGGGACGATCCGGTTGCTCACCCGCCTTATTTTGCTGATACGTTGGAGCGCCTGGCGCGCGTAGCCCGGATCGGCGGGCGGATTGAATTGAGCGACCTTTCGCGCCAGCAGCTTCTTTCTCTTCTCGTTGCTTCGAGCTGGCTTTGGCCGCAGACGAGGCCGCGAAGCCAGCCTGAAGATGCAACCGTTCTGAGACTCAGGGGCTACAAGGATGTCTCACTGACCGGCTACTTCTTTGGAACGACCGATACCTCGCAGGAAAAATATCCGACGGTGATCATGATGCCCCCCTATGCTCAAAGCGTCCTGATCTTGAAAGACTATGCCCGTTTTCTCCAGGAAAATTACAACGTGAATGTCCTTCTCCTTGAAATGCGGCACCACGGTGAAAGCGGCGGCTCTTTCTTGAGTCCCGGACAGCTGGAAAGCCGCGATCTTTCCTTGGTCGTCGAACAGCTCGGGAAAGATGCCTCCTTGCGCGTGGATGGAGAGGCCATTGTCGGTTTTGGCGCTTCTTGGGGGGCGCGGGTCTGGATGGAGGCAGAAAAGGAAGGGCTTGTAAAACCGAAAGCGCTAATTTTGGATGCCCTTTCCCCCTTCGAGAAAAATGAAAAGGGCGAAGTGGTGGGAGGGACAGAGTGGAGCAACTTTCTCTATGGGCTTTCCCGCGAGCAGGTCCCGAAGGTCGTCGAAATCTACAGCAAAATTGTTCGATATTATCTCCAAGCGCAGGGAATCGATGTAGGGAAAGAGGAGGTTTTCTTTGACACCCGGGACAGGGTCCCGGGGATCAAAACACCTTCCCTGATTCTTTTCGAAGAACAGGACAGCTGGTCACCGCCAGAGATGCTGGAAACGATGCGTGAACTTACACGGAAAAATCCCCACTTGAGGCAGGTTCTTGTTCAGGGAGGACATGCGAGGGGATTTCTTGAAGATCCGGTAAATTACCAGCGCGCCCTCCGGGATTTTCTGGATGGCATTTTGCCTCAACGGGTCATTCGGCCTGATCGCCCTACTGGTTATGCCCAGGACGGCGGGGATCGCAGCACCCCAAAACGCCGTCCGGCGCGCGGTAGCCTGCACCGGCTTATCGCCGAGAGAGAAAAGAGAACGGCGCCGGCGGTGGACGTTCAGGAGGGGACGTTTTTGGCCGAGTTCGCGGAATCCCACCGGATCCCATTGGCAGACCTCAAAAAAGGGATCGAAGACCTCTATGCGCTTTACCATCTGGCCGTAGCCCTTCGTCTTTACGACGATCTGCAGCTTGAAGAGATAGATGTCCAACTCCTCTTCCATTACTACCTCTATCCAGAATGGACCACGGTGGAAATCGGAAAGGCCATCGGGCGTTCCCGGCTCTATGTAGAACGGCACCTCTTTGGCCGGGAAGGGGCACATTCTCCTTATGCGGATTTTGTCTCATTTCTTGAGGAAAGAGATCCCCAATTTTTGAGTTCAATCGTTCGGGAGCATAGCCCGAGCTTTTCCAAGGAGATCCTTGATGTTGCCTTGGTGCAGTCGCCGGGTTTGACAGATATCCAGCGGAAGGGGGTTGGGAAAAGGATTGACCGTTTACTGGAGAGTGAAACATTGTCCGAAGGGGACAAGTTGAAGCTTATAACGCTGAAGGTCTTTTTGGGTCTTGAGACAGAATTCGCTCCGGAAAGCGAAAAGCGGAGGACATTCGAGGATACCGCGACAATTCTTTCCATCACCCGGAAGGGTGCCGAAAAGCGCATCTATGGATTTATCGAAAAGAGTGCTGTGGATATCCTCCGGGAGGAAGACCCGAAACCTGAGTGGGAAGGTCTTGAACATAATATCCGAAAGGCCCAATTAGAAGGAGAGGACCGGGACTTTTTGAAAACAAGACTCAACGGTCTCCTCCAAAGAGAGGATATCCCGGAGGCCGACAGGAAAAAATTACTCGCACTCAAAGTGTATCTTGGTTTTGAAACAGACTTTTCCCCTGAAAGCAAGGAGAAGCGGAATGACAAAGAAGCGGCTGCGCTTCTCGCAGAAGGACTGGAGCAGCCGGTGACGCAATATGCCGTCAGAAAATGGCTGTGGGGGTCTGTTCAGGAAGGGGCGCTGGATATTTTAGGCAGGTGGTTTGAGGTGGACCGCGAGAATCTGCATGACTTGTTTTATGAGCAGGTTATCGGGGAAACAAGGCGCCGGCTTTTCAGGGAAGCGGTTGAAAGGGAAGAAGGAATAAAGGATCTGCTCCTGCCATCCCAGAGGAACCGGCTCGAAGCGCTTTGGAACTTCTTCCAAACAGAGCTAGGAAACCGCGGGCAGAGTATCGGCATGCCCACCGTCGCAACAGTCGTTTTCCATCGGCTCGAGGGGAAGACGTCCAAAGAGATCTCAGAACTTACTGCCATACCAGAGGTGAGGGTGAGGCAGATGACCCGTGAACTTCCGGATCCCCCGATTCCGGCCGCTTTGGAACTGGTTGAGGAACGCGTCAAGCAGGATCAATTTCCCTTTGCGACAGCCGAGCGGTATTGGCGAAAGCGCTTTCTGGCGAGACCCACCCAGTGGATGCGGTGGGACCTCATTCCTTTCGAAACACTCGCGATCTGGGTCGAGCGGCTGTCGCAGCAGGCGGGCAAGCCGTGGGAAGCGTTGACGGCCCACGGCCATTGGGACAAGATCGAAGTTGTATTTCCGGATGAGGCGAGGACACGCACCCTCTACCAACTTTACGATCATTTCAATTTTCAAAAGAGGAAAGAAAAAGATCCTGATGTCCGAGAGCTGACTACCAATGCCTATATTATCAAGCACCTGGCTCCTTACCGGAAGCAGGCAGAAGAGGTCGTTGCAGGATCTGCGCGGGATGGAGGGGAAAAATTGGGCCTTACCCCGGGCCGCATCGCCGTTTCGGTCCATCTGCAAAGCCCCGGCCTTTATCCATGACTTTCCTGCATCCGATTTCTGTTATAATACGGAAAAGTGCTGGAACGCGTTTATCCTGAGGCATGATCATGAAACGGTTATACCCTCATCTTCTCTTATGGTTTTTCATTGCCGCCGCCTCTCTTTTAGTGATCGGCGTCTTTGCGACTTATTATCTTGCCCAACGGCAGGCCGGCTTGGGTCCCGAAGCGGTCGCTAAACTCAAGAAACCCATCTCGCCGGAAGGAGAAAAAGCGATCCGCCTTGTTACCGAGGATCTTTTGGGCCCGCCATCTGCCTCGCCCAAGCCGAGGGTGGTAGTGGTCGGGATAGACGGACTCGATTTCCAATACCTCAGGCCGCTTCTTGACGAAGGGAAGCTCCCGAATTTCAAGCGGTTGATGGAGGGAGGGGCTTATGCAACGCTCCTTTCCATCGTTCCGCCCAACTCCGGGGGTGCGTGGCCGGCCATCACAACCGGCTGCAATCCCGGGAAGACCAGTCTCCTCAACTTCCGCAGGTTCGATCCGGCCGCCCGGAAAGTGGTGCTGGTGGACGCGCGAGACCTCCGCCGTCCGGCCCTCTGGGACATACTCGGCGCTTATGGGAAAAAATCGGTCGTGATCAATGACCCGATGGGGTATCCGCCGCACAAGATAAAGGGCGTGATGATTTCCGGACTTCTGGCGCCGAAGGAAGAGGTCTTTACATATCCCGAAGTACTGACTCCCATCCTGAATAAGGCCGGCTACCAGCGGGAAGCCATTCCCAAGGGAGAAGGCTTCCAGGCGCACCAGTCCATTTTCTTAGATGACCTTCTCCTCACGGAGCGCAAGCGCCTTGAGCTGGCACTCATTTTTCTGGAGAAAAGCGACTGGGACCTCTTCTTCTGTGTCTTTACAGGCAACGACCGGATGATGCATTCCATCGGGGAATATTTTACGCTGAAGGACTTCGAGAAAAATTTGGTTGAGATGGATCAAGTGGTCGGTGCCTTTTTAGACCGCCTTCCTTCGGGGGCAACGCTTTTTCTTGTTTCTGATCATGGATTTAACTTGTATCCGAAAAATTTCTCGGCTCCCCGGTGGCTTGAGAAAGAGCATTATTGGGTTTTCACAGGAAGAAAAGCGCAGAGCTCCTTATGGATGCAGGGACTTCAGGTCCTTAAGCGCTGGAAAGAAAAGACCCCGCTTCCGAACATCCCCGGAGTCCGGTGGCCCGACGCCCTTCAGGGAAACCCGTCCCTGGGCCCGGTTGACTGGGAGAAGACAAGAGCCATTGCCGTCGAAGTCGGCGGAAACTGGGGGAGCATCAAGCTTCTCAAGGATGAAGTGCACCTAGAGAAGGAAATCACTGACAAGCTGGCACGCCTGGCAGATCCTGAAACCGGAGAGCCGCTCGTGGAAGAGATTGTGAAAGGCAGAGATATTTTTACCGGTCCCTATCGGGGGCTTCTGCCTGAACTGATTTTCAAACTCAAGAATGCCCGGGCGGTTTTTGATTTTCCTGAGCAATTTCTCGTGAAAAAACCGACCTACCACCACAGGCGCGAAGGAGTCGTTTTTGCCTTTGGGAGAGGAATCCGGAAAAACGTTATATTGCCCCCGGCAGGGATTGTCGATGTGGTCCCCACCGTTCTTTACCTTTTGGATATTCCTCTTGCCGGGGACCTTGACGGAAAAATCCTTAACACATTTTTTAAACCCTCGTTCTCGCAGCAGAAATTTCCAAAACAGATTTTCAAGTATCCAGAGATGCCGATCGAGT
>JBDRBD010000158.1:0-7533 GCA_043823025.1 Candidatus Omnitrophota bacterium
GGGGAAAAACAACAAAGGCGTTTCTTTTGGGCGGAATCGGGATTTTAGGAATTTTTGCCACCAATGTTTTTTGGATTTTTCCTATTCTTCGTTCCCGCGCGATGCTTGAGACCGCGTTTTCAGAACCCTATTTTCTTGAAACGTTCTCCCTGCAAAGTTGGTACCTCCAGAAAGATGTTTCACGACTTACCCTCCTGGTCTTCGGCCTCCTGGGACTGAAACGATGGATCCGTACGCGGCGGGACATTGTGCTTCCTTATACCGTCGGCGTCCTTTCCCTCTTAGGTCTCATGTTTTTCTTGAAAGAGCCGAGGTGCCTTCTGCTTCAAAGGTTTAGGTATGACTGGCCGCTTTCCCTTTTTCTTTCCCTGCCGGCTTCGGATTTTATCATTGAGAGAAGCAAATCATTTTCCCACCGGTGGCGTCACAGAAAAAAAGAGCTGTTTTCGCGAATGCAGCGAACAGGTTTTTTCCTCCTCTATGCTACCATTCTCGCGGCACTCATCTTCAGCGATCGAAGCCGTTATCTTTTCTGCACTTCACGTCTCTTTCTTAAGGACAAAACCTACGCTGCTTCTCTCCCCCTTCCCACTGCGATGAGACCTCCGGAACTTGATGCGCTTCTTGTCTGGGTCCAAAAATATCAACAGGAGGAAGGAAGACTTCTTTTGGAAGAAACCCATCATCCCCATCATACCTACTGGGGAATACACCTTCCGGCAATCCTGCCTCATTGGACAAAACGAGAGATCGTCAACCCGCCCCTTCCAGAAATGCCTCTCCAGGTGGCAAAACTCGGATTTGTCGACGGAGTCCTTTTCGGAAAACCGATTGAAGAATTCTCGAGTAAAGAATTCCAGGAGTATCTCCAGCAGTACAATATCCGGTGGATCATCTGTTTCAGCCCAACGGCAAAGCGCTATCTCGAAGACCAGCCTTTGGATTTCATCCGCAAAGAGGCTTTGATTGCCCATCTTTCCTGCTATTCTGTAAACCGTCCCTCGAATTATTTCCTGAAAGGATCAGGCAAGGTTTTTGCGGATTTCAACCGACTTGTTTTGAAGGAAGTCAAGGCCGATTCGGGAGAAGTAATTGTCAGTTACCATTGGCTTCCTGGATTGCGGACCGTGCCGGAAAGAAAAATTGAAAAGGCACCTGTGAAGGGAGACCCGGTGGGGTTCATCAAAATTTTGGACCCGCCCGAGACTCTTGAGATTGTCCTCTAAGGTTTCCGGGCGATGACGATCATGCGGTCGCCCCGTTTACACACGTGGGCGATGAGCAGAAGGGGGGTGGCCATCAGACAGGCCGTGAGACCGAGGGGAATCCGTAAAAATGCCATGATTTTTTTGCGGATTTTTTGAAGCGGCGTCTGAACCCTTTCTTCCCCGCGCCGCAACACCAACTGCAAACTGCAAAAGACCGATTCATAAAGACTGGATAAAGTGGTGTAAAGCGAAAGCATATCGAACCCCTCCTCCTCTAAAAGAGAAACGAGCCTTTTTGCGGAAAAATGGCAGACGTGGTAGGGGGGTTGGAGAAAATGCCAGCGCCCTTTGAAGCCCGGATAGACGACGGAACCGATATTGGGCATGCTCAATAAAATGACACCGTCTTTTTTGAGGAGGCGAAATGCCGCCTGAAGAAGCGAACGAGGATTTTCCGCATGCTCCAGGACATCCCAGAGAGTAATGACATCCATGGAATGAGCGTCAAAGGGGGCTTCTTCCAACATTCCTTCCCAAAGAGAGAGCCCGTAATGCTCACGCGCCAGATGACATCCATCGGAAGAAGGTTCAATGCCTTCTGCATCCCACCCCTCTTCCCTCTTTAGACGCGCAAGAAACGTTCCCATGCCGCAACCCACATCAAGGAGCTTCCCCCTTTTCTTGAACCGCCTCACGGCCCGAACCTGGGGGAGATCGATAAGAAGACGCCGGGAGAAGAGTCTCGCCTTGTTTTTGGTCCAGGCAGGATAATCCGGACCGTAGATGTCTGAAAAGGACGGGGTGGGGGTAGGGGGCTTTAAATAAATTGCACCACACGAAAGGCATCGTGCGTAGTCGTAGATAAATCTTCCTCGGTTCATGAGTTCATCCCGGGCAACGCATTCCGGGCGGAAATCCGAGGAGCGACATAGCGGACAGGCCTCGGATGAAAAAGTGTGTTCTACGGTTTTGTCCAATATTGAGGATGAGCGCTCAGCCATTGTTTTACCTGCTTGGGAATATTTCGGCCATAACGTCCCATGAGAAATCCCCCTGCGCGGAGCATTTCACGGGGAAAAAGAAGCGGTATCCAAACGCCTTGGCCTTCGCGCATGAGATAACGCATCGCTTGAACAAGATAAGACCCGCTCTTCGGAAGAAGCTGCAGGGTGCCGTCCGCGGCCATCTGCTGAAAAGAAATGCCCGAATCGAAACTCCGCTTGAATCGCTGAATCGGACCCCCCTGATGGGCATGAAAAACGGCTGCACGAGATTCGTAAAGAATCTCGTGACCTTTCTGCAAAACTCGCCTGGCCCACGCTTGGTCTTCGCTCACAATGAGTTGTTCATCGAACGGAAACTGGGTCCAGAAATCTTTACGGACGGCGGCATTGACATTGGAAAAAAGGAGATGAAAGACGGAAAATGTTAAGAGGTCTCTCGCGCAGTGCCGATAGGGCACTGGAGGGTAGGTAGTTCTCCGGCAAAATGTTTCAAGGGGGTCAGCGCCGCGGGGAACCTGACGTCCATAGACACCCGCAAGCCGTTCATCTTCCATGAATGGAGCTACTAACGCAGAAAGCCAATCCTCAGAAGTAGGAATGGCATCTTGAGTCAGAAAAACCAGAAACTCCCCTTTTGCAAGACGTGCGCCCAGGTTCCGGGTTCGGCCATGGCCAAATTCTTCTGGCTTGATTGATAGGAGGCGAACAGGGTATCTTTGAACCAGGTCTACTGTTCCGTCCGTCGAACCAGAGTCAATAACCAAGACTTCAAGGGGCTTCAAATGCTGGCTAAAAATTTGGTCGAGGGTTTTTTGAAAAACACTCCCTGCGTTCTTGGTCAGGATGATGACGGAGGCGCTAGGAGTCATGCGTGCGGGAAACTCCGTTTGGATGGAGAAAAGAGGCAAAGATCAAGCGGAGGATGGAGAAACTATCCTGAAAGATTTTGTACTTGGAAACGCCGCCCCGCCGGGGATGATAGGTAATGGGCACTTCGGAAAGCCGAAGGCCTTTGCGAAAGGCGTCCACAATCATCTCCGTGGCAAATTCCATTCCTTCACCCCTGAAGTCAACATCTCGAAAGGAGCCGGCGCGGAACGAACGGAAGCCGCTCTGGGTATCTGAAAGTTTTTTCTGGAAAAGGAAATTGACGAGGCCCGTGGCGACCCGATTCCCGAAATGAAGCTTGAACCAAGGCATGGCGCCGGGGAGCATATTTCCCCTGAGGCGGCTTCCAATCACAAAATCCGAGCCGTCCTGCAAAGGCAAAAGCATTCTCTCTAAGTCGCAAAAATCGTAGGTGCCATCTGCGTCCGCCATGACGAGCATCCGTCCTTTTGCTTCCCGGAAACCTCTCCGGTAGGCGTATCCGTAGCCGCGCTTTTCTTCTACAATCACGCGCGCCCCGCATTCCGCTGCAATGGCACCGGAACCATCCGTGGAGGCGTTGTCTATCACGATCACCTCCCCTTGAAGGCCCAATGCAGCAAGCGCCTCGAAGGCGTTGGTGACGCAGGGGCCTACCGTCTCGGCCTCGTTATAACAAGCCATGACGATGGAGACTTCACAACTCTCTTGGGAAGACGTAGAACGACACATTGGATTTATTATAACATACTTGCGGGGTATGGGAAAATTTCAAAAGTAATCGAAGAAAAGTTCCCGGAGGCGAAGCAAGACCCTGCCGACAGGGCCTTCGGGGAGGAGAAGGCGCTGTTCCTTTTGCTTTTCAGCGCCGTAGCGGAGAAGTCCGACCGCTGTGGCAAACGAAGGCGGAAGCGGTTTTCTGAATGATAATTCCTGAATGCTGCCCACACTGGCGTGGCATTTCAAATATTCGCCGGCGCTGTCCGCCATCCCTTCCAGGAGCGACCCGCCCCCCGAAAGGACGAGGGTGTTGTTGGGAAACGGTAAGTCTTTGGTCCCTTTCCGGATATCTTCAAACAGCCGCTGAGTCGCCCGCTGAATCACTTCGCACAGCTCCCCTTTTCGGATGACCTTCTGGCGGGAGCCGTCACCGATGAGCAGTTCGTGCGAGGCCGCTGTCTCCGGCAAAAGGAGTGTCCCCTGCTGCTCTTTGAGAAGTTTGGCATCTCTCTTGGAAATCTGGAATTGTTCTGCAATGCTCTCTGTCACCAGCTCCCCGCCAAAGGGAAAAACCTGAAGATGCGTCACGCCGCCCCCCTGAAATACAAGGAAACTGCTGAGACCGTCCCCGATCTCCAGAAAAGCGCATCCGCCCCGCCGGTTTTCTCTTCCCAACACTGCCAGAGCCGTGGCATACCCCGAAAACACGAGCGCTTCCACGTCAAGCCCGGCCCGATTCACACAGGTTACGGCATTCTGAATAAAGGTCTGAATCCCCGTCAACGACAAAAGCTGAACCCTGAGACGGGCGGCGTACATCCCGATCGGGTTTTGAATGCCCCCTTGTCCATCCACCACGTATCCTTGAAGAAGGACGTGAAGCAATTGCCGGTTCATGGGGAAAGAAACGGTTTGCGCCTGCCCAAGGACATGACGCACTTCACGCGACGTGATTTCCCTGGCCCTCTCGGTAATGAAATCGCTGCTCTGGAAATTCTGACATTCGAGATGCGCCCCGTTGAATGCCAGGAGCGCAGTCTCCAGGCGAAACTTGGATTGGGATTCCAGCTGGTCAACCAGTTCCCGAACAGCGGAAGAAACGCTCCCCAGGTCCGTCACAACCCCCCTGGCAATGCCGCTGCTTTCGACCGCGGCGGCGCCAAAGAGCGTCACCGCCGATCCCTCCAGGCGGCCTACCACGCCGGCAATTTTCCCAGAGCCCAAATCAATCCCGCAAATCCATTTTCTTTTCATCTCTCACTCATAAGATCGTTGAATCGCGGATGGCTACGGATTCTTAGCGGATTGACGCGGATAATCCGCGAACATCCGCATGAAATCCGCGAAAATCTGCGGTTAGATTCTCTCCTCACCGTGAACCGACCACCACATCGTCAAAGCGGAGATCGATGTATTTCACCTCATGAAGACGATCCCCGAGCGTCACGCGCGTCCGATCAAAAAGTTTCAGTTTTTCCTCATAATCCCCGTAGCCGACGCGGACCTCAAGCCCGTCGGGCGTCAAAAAGAAAAGATTTTTGGCGTCCCGGACATCGATGGCGCGAACGTGCCTTTTCAACTCCGGAAGCTTCTCCAAAATCGCAATGAACCTGAGGGCCTCTTCCATCGCCTTCGAACGAAAGCGTCTGCCGATGGAGGAACGGTCCATGTGCTCGGGAAGGCCGGCGATCAAGGGAAGCACATCCCGCTGGACGCGGTGGGTTGCGGGGAGAATCACGCCTTCCCGGTCCACCAATAAACCCTCGGGGTTCTCCACCTCGGCAACCGGAAGACGCGGCGTGACATTCATCCGGATCCGATTGGGAAATTCGCGGGTCACAAACGAGGTCAGGAGTTCGGGATGTTTTCGGGAAAGTTCCTCCTCGAGCGCCGGCAAATCCACCGAAAAAATATTTTTCCCTAAAAGCGAACCCATCAGATTGGCGTCACGGAACGAAAACGCCTTGAACGCCGAGGAGGCCTCTACGGTCTCGACGGCAAAATAGGAAGAGTTGTTCAAAAAATGCAATGCCGCCTGGAACAAAAAAAAGAAAAAAACGCCGAAAAAAATCAGCGGGATGACGACGGGAAGGGTCTGCTCCAGCGTCCGCTTCAGTAGTCCGCCGGCAAAAAAATTTTTTGAATTTTTTTGTTTATTTCGAAGTCGATTCCTGCGCAAGCTGTTCCCTCATCACTGCCATTAACAGAATTCTTTCACAAAGTTCCAAAAATGAAATCCCCGCCACCCCGCAGGCCTTTGGAAGAAGACTTCGCGACGTCAGTCCAGGGATGGTGTTGATTTCAAGAATCACCGGTTCGGTTCTTTCTTTCAAAAGAATGTCCACGCGGGAAAAATCCCGGCACCCCAATGCCTGATGGGTTTTCAACGCGACGTGTTGGACCCGATCACCGAGCTCAGCGTTCACCGGCGCAGGAACCAGATATTGGGTCTTTGCGTTGAAATACTTTGCATCATAGTCGTAACATCGATTCGCCGGCAGGATTTGGATGATGGGAAGGGCTTCGTCTCCAAGAATCCCCACCGTGAGCTCCGGCCCGGGGATGTATTCTTCGATCAGGATGCGGTGGTCGTGCTGAAAGGCCTCTTGGACCGCCTCCGGCAGTGTCTCCGGCGTGTCGACAATCGAAAGCCCGAGACTGGAGCCCTGACAAACCGGCTTCACAACAATAGGGAAATCGATGGTTCGACTTACGCTCACCATCGATCCTGAGCCTGTCGAAGGATCGAACGGGACCGCAGGAATGGCTTCGCCTGCACCCACCACAATCGCCCGGGGGGTCAAAAGACCTTTGTCCCGCAGTATCTGCCACGTCGCCCATTTATCAAATGCCACGCGGCTCGCCTCCGCCGAGGAACCGGTATAGGAAACGTTGAGGGATTCCAAAAAACGCTGCACCGTCCCGTCCTCGCCATACCGTCCGTGAAGCGCCAGGAAGACAAAGTCGATTTTTTTCTCCAGAAGCTGCGCGCGAAGTTCATCCTGCGTCCGAAAATCGCAGGGCTCTGCGCGATATCCCGCCTCGGCAAGATGCGTGACGACGGCAGACCCCGACTTGAGCGAGATTTCCCGCTCCTCCGACGGGCCGCCCATCAGGACGCCGATTGTCCTCGAAGCGCGCAGTTCGGACAAACGTTCGGAATCGACAGAAGTAAGCACTTTCATTGGATTCACCTTACAGGACCCGCACCTCAAGTTCCAGAGCGCATCCGTGGTCCTTTTTAACCTTCTTCTGGATTTTTTCAATCAAGGCAAAGACGTCCTCGGAGGTGGCACACCCCAAATTGACAATGAAATTGGCGTGCTTCTCCGAAACCTGCGCATCTCCCACCCGCTGCCCCTTCAGTCCAGACAGCTCAATCAACTCGCCGCTGGACTTGCCCATCGCCTTTGGATTCTTGAAGATGCAGCCGGCGCTTGGTTTGCTGTAGTCCTGCGTTTTTTTCTTGTGCAACAGGTACTGGCGGCACTGCTCGTCAACTTGAGCCGGATCCATCGGAGCCACCCGAAGCTTGGCCCCCAGGATGAATCCTTCCGGCAAATGGGCCGTTCGGTATTCAAACGAGATTTCAGCTCTCCGAAGCCGGATCACTTCATCGGAGGCGTTCAGGAAAAGAAGTTCCTCCACCTGGCCCCCGATCGAGCGGTCGTGGCTCCCTGCATTGACGGCAATCGCCCCGCCGACGGTCCCCGGAATCCCCGTCATCATCTCAA
>JBDRBD010000159.1:0-3467 GCA_043823025.1 Candidatus Omnitrophota bacterium
CCGGTCTGCTGCCGTCCCTGCTATCGGCGCTTCAGACTTCCGGAGTGTGAAAGACGCGTCTGCATGGAATGGATTACGCCGGAGGAAGCCTTTAAGGAAACCATGCTGTTTCTGGGACAAACCTCTTTTCAAAATGATACGGGGGCGTGATGGGCCATGTATGCGGCGTAGATATTGTTCTTGTTGTCCATAACCAACTGGACTACACGAAGGGATGCATTGCATCCATCCTTGAATATACGCATCCCCCCTTTCAAATTTTTGTGGTGGATAATGGCAGTTGTGAAGATACGGTAGCGTATCTGAAGCAGGTGCAGCAACAACACCCCGATGAAATCGTGATTTTGCGAAATGAAAAAAATGACGGATGGGTGAAGGCGGTGAATCAGGGCGTCCAAGCCTCCTGCCGTCCATTTGTCTGCGTCATGAATAACGATGTCGTTGTCACGCCTTTCTGGATGGACGAGATGATGGGCATTGCAGAATCCGAGAAGGAGATCGGGATCGTCAATCCCTCTTGGGAAGGAAAACCGGAACACATTTCTGTCGAAAGGTATGCGAAATCTTTGAGGAAGTTTTCGGGCCAGTTTGTCGAAATGGACTGGTGCCGGGGTTTCTGTTTTTTGTTCAAGCGGAGCGTCGTCCATGCGATTCAGGGATTGGACCCTGTTTTTGACCCCGGATATTTCGACGACTGGGATTTTTCCGTAAGGGCCGCTCAGGCAGGCTTCCGGTGCGTGTTGGCGAAGGGCGCTTTTGTCTATCATTACCAGAATGCAACTTCCGTCGATGTGTTCAACAAAAGCTCCTTTCATGCCCTATTTGAACGTCATCGAAAAATTTTTTATCAAAGGTGGGGAGTCCCGCTACGGATTGTTTTCATTGTAGATCCAGCCATGCAGGGCCACCAAAGGGTACTCCAGGAGCTCTTTTCGAAGCTGTTGCGTCAACAGCATAAACTTTCCGTTTGGAGTGCCGTGCGAAGCATGGATTTCCCCAGACACACAAACCTCAGGATGAACTATGTTCCTTCAGGATTGATACCTCTCGTCTCTTTCTTTCGGCTCTGGAATAACGTCCAGAGATCCGAGGAGAAAAGGTATGATGCGGTTTTTTTATTTCACAGAGCACATCATCGCCTCCTGAAGCGGCTGGGAGGGAGATTGAATATTTCATTGATTGAGACAAACGGGACGGGGAACTTCGCGGAGGCGATTCTGGCTGCATCAAAGAACGCCTGGGCAAGGAAGAAAGAACACGTTCTCGCCCATTTGGGCCAGGGGGGTCGTCCGAATATTGAGGAGAAACGGCAATGAAAATTCTGGTCACGGGCGGGGCAGGGTTTATCGGTTCGCATCTGGTGGATGCGCTTTTGGCGCGCTCTCATGAGGTGGTGGTCTATGACAGTTTTTCCCCACAGGTGCATGGTTCAAAGAGGCCTTCCTATCTGAACTGTGGAGCGGAGTATGTCAAAGGAGACATGCGGAACCGGGAAGCGCTGAAGAAAGTTCTCAAAAGCTGCGAGGTGGTCTTTCATGAGGCCGCCAGCGTCGGTGTCGGCCAATCGATGTACCAGGTCTTGGAGTATGTTGGTTCCAATACGCAGGGGACAGCCCTTCTCCTCGATCTTGTGGTGCAGGAAAAGACCAGGGTGAAAAAGATTGTGCTGGCAAGCTCCATGAGTATTTACGGGGAAGGGTGCTATCATTGCGCAAAATGCGGGAAGGTGTCACCGCCTCCTCGCGCCCGCGAGGTGATGGAGAAGAAGCGTTGGGAGATGCACTGCCCCCACTGCAAGCATCTGGTCAAGGCGATTCCCACCGATGAATCAAAACCTCTGGAGCCGACTTCCATCTATGCCATGACCAAGCGGCACCAAGAAGAGATGGCGCTCCTCATCGGGAAAACATACCGTCTCCCCGTCGTGGCGCTCCGCTATTTCAATGTCTACGGCCCCCGACAGTCCCTTTCCAACCCCTATACGGGGGTCTGCGCCATCTTTACGAGCCGCATCAAGAATCGCCGGAGCCCCCTGATTTATGAAGACGGCCTTCAGAGCCGGGATTTTGTTCATGTGGATGATATTGTTCAGGCGAATCTGTTGGCCATGGAAAATCCGAAGGCCGACTTCCAGGCCTTCAACGTCGGAACCGGAAAAGGGATTTCCATTTTACAGATTGCCAATACCCTTATTCATCTCTATCAAAAGGACGTTTCCCCGTCGATTATAGAAAAGTACCGCGCAGGGGATATCCGGCACTGCTTTTCGGATATTTCAAAAATCAGTGCCCTGGGGTATTCTCCCAAACGGTCGCTTCACGACGGTCTTCAGGATCTCGTGGAGTGGGGGCTGTCGCAAAAAGCGGCGGACCGGACGGAGGCCGCGGACCGGGAACTTCTGAAGCGAGGGCTTCGCCAGACATGAAAAAGATTCCACTGGTTGATTTAAAAGCGCAGTATCAAAGTCTCGAAGGGGAAATCCAGCGTTCCCTCCGGAATGTCTTTCGGGGGATGAATCTTTTCCTCGGGAAAGAAAACGAGGCCTTTGAAAAAGAGTTTGCGGCATTCTGCGGTGTTCCCTATGCCGCCAGCGTCGCCTCAGGAACCGAAGCCCTCGCCTTTACGCTACAGGCGCTTGGTGTCTCGCGCGGGGATGAGGTGATCACGGTTCCGTTCACGTTCATCGCGACAGTGGAGGCGATTCTCCAACTGGGGGCCAAACCGGTTTTCGTCGATGTCGAGCCGGGATGCCTGAACATGGATGTTTCTCAGGTCAAAAAGAAAATTCGCCGGAAAACGAAAGTCATCTTTCCCGTTCATCTGTATGGGCACCCTTGTGACATGAAGCCGTTGTTGTGGTTGTCCAGACAATACGGAATCCCCATTGTGGAGGACGCCTGCCAGGCGCATGGGGCCATGGCAGACGGCCGGAAAGTGGGGTCCCTGGGGAAGGCGGGATGCTTCAGCTTTTATTTTTCGAAAAACCTCGGCGCCTATGGCGAAGGGGGAATGGTAGTTACCCGCGACCGGAAGCTGCTTGAAAAACTCCATCTCTTGAGAAACCACGGCCGTCTCACCAAAGACGTCCATATCATCTCCGGATACAACGGGAGGATGGATGAAGTCCAGGCGGCCATTCTCAGAGTGAAATTGAAACGGCTCGAGCGCTGGAATGAGGCGCGCAGGCGGCTGGCCGCGCACTATCAGGAAGGACTGGCAGGACTTTCCCTTAGACTTCCTGAGGAAGAGCCGTTTGCGTATCATGTGTATCATCTCTATGTGATCCGGACTTCCCAGAGGGATGCACTCCGGGCCTTTCTGCTGAAAAAAGGGATCGAGACCGGGATTTCGTACCGGATCCCGGTTCATCTCCAAAAGGCCCTTTCCGCTTTCCGCTTCCGCCGGGGCGATTTTCCGGTAACCGAGAAGGCGGCGAACGAGGTCCTGTCCCTGCCGGTCTATCCGGA
>JBDRBD010000160.1:0-5003 GCA_043823025.1 Candidatus Omnitrophota bacterium
AAACCGTATGGCCCTTCTTCGCCAGTCCGCCAGCGAGACTGATCACATACTCGGGGATACCCCCGATCTCAAGATGGGTGCTTAACAAAAGTACTTTCATCCGTCACTCCCATCCACCGTTTGACTTCTTCATAAACCTCAACCGGTTTGAGTTGCGTCATGCACAGAAGGCCCACAGGGCAGCTCCTCCGGTAACAGGGATGGCATTTCACTTTCTTATTCAAAACAACCCCTTTCTCGGTGGGAGGAAAATGGCGCAACGGCTGCGTCGGGCCGAAAAGGGCGATAACCGGAACGCCGGCGCCTGCGGCAATGTGCATCGGGGCGCTGTCAACGGTCACAAAAACACGGACACGCCGCAGGAGGCACACCAGCTGCGGTAAACTGGTTCTCCCGACCGCGACAATCGGTTTGGTTCGGACAAGCGACAAGAGCTCCTGGGCAAGTGGTTTTTCGTAGTGGCTGCCGGTCACCACGACGCGGACATTGTCATGGGCCAACCGGTCGCAAAGCTCCGCGATGTACTCGACGGGCCACCGCTTTGTCTCCCAGCGCGGGCTCCCTCCCAAATTCACCCCCACCAATATTTCGTTTTCCCGCCGCCACTCCTGGCGCAGGAAGCGCTCGATGAAGGCCTCATCCTCCGGCAAGGTCCAGAGTTCGAGCCGGGGGTCCATCTCCTGAATGCCGAGAAGACTCAATAGTTTCCCTTGATGGGTTACCGGCGGCATGGGTCCCGGATCCTTGATGGTGATATTCATGAGGAACCGATAAGTTCCGCGAGCGAATCCGTAACGCTTTGACGCCAGTGAAAGATAGGAAAGAAGATGGCTGGTTTTGTTATTCTGCAGATCCACCACCCTGTCAAAACCGTGCCGCCGCAGCTCCGAGGCAAGCCGAAGGCGGTTGAAGCGGAGCCGTTCCTTCCGGACTGGGTCATAAACAATCAAATCATCCAGATAAGGACAACGCTGAACAAGCTCAAAGGACTCCCGCCCCACCAGAAGCGTGAGGTGCGCCTTGGGAAACTTGTTCCGGAGGGCGCGCAAACTGGGGATGGCGAGAACGACATCTCCGATGGCACTCAATTTGATGACAAGAATCCGCTCGCGCTGCAGCGCTTCCTCGTAGACCGACAACGTTTGGTCGATCATTTGCTGCAGGGAATAGTGCCCTTCCACTCTTTCCCGAAGATTCTTGGCGCAGGTTCTGGCAAGGGACGGATCCTTAAGCATCCGCAGGATCGCCTCGGCCAGGGCCAGCGGATCGGCCGGCGGAACGAGCAGGCCTTCCTTTCCGTCCTCGATGATTTCGGCGACGCCCCCGACGCGACTCGCAATGACGGGGACGCCGCAAGCGCCCGCCTCAATGACCACCCGCCCGAAGGCCTCTTTCGTTCTCGAAGGAAAAACCAAAAGGTCCATCTCCTTCAAAAGGTTCGGAATATCCTGGGAGATCCCGACGAATTCCACCGTCTGATGAAGCCCCAACCGTTTCACCAAAAGTTCAAGTTCCTGTCTGTATTTGATTCTTTCCGGCGGCGCATCCCCGACAATCAACACCTTCACTTTGGAAAAAACCCGTACCACCCTCGAGATAGCCTGAATGAAGTCGACATGGCCCTTGATCGGGCTGATGCGGCCGATCATCCCGATGGTCAATTCCTCATGGGAAAGTCTCCGAGGCGTCCGATAGGTAAACACATCCAGGTCAACCCCCCGCGGGATGAGACGGAGCCGCTCCGGAGAAACTTCAAAATCTTCCACCATATGTTTCCCGATCGCCTGACTTGAAACAATCACGCGCTTCCCCCACCCCATGCAGTAAGCGAAAAAATTCTTTCGATAATAGCCATGACAAGTCGTAACAAGGGGGCGAAACGTCTTTCGACAAGCCAATAAGGCAATCACTCCGGGAACCCGGCTCCGGGCGTGAACAAGATCGACTTTTTCTTTTTCGATGATGCGGCAGACCTGCTTCACCATTCGAAAGATTGTCCACGGATTCTTCTCGCCGATCGGAAGGGTGTAGTGCTGAGAGCCGGCAAGTTCCAAAAAACGGACCAGATCCCCTCCGCCGGAGATCACGATGGAACGATGGCCGGCCGCCACCAGGCCGCGCGCCAGTTCCACGGTCCCCCGTTCCGCGCCCCCGACATGCAGTTTTGGGATCATCTGAAGAACAATCACACAATCCTCCCCAGGCCCTCTCGAATTCGTTCCGCATCGTCGAGCCTCAAACGGGCTTGTTCCGTCTGAAAGGCCCTGCAAAGCACTTCTTGGATTCTATCCTCTTCGGCCAAAAGAATCTGATTGTTTTTGGCCAAGACAGAGAGGGTTTTTTCGAGTTTGGAGTTTTTCTTGCGCCGCTCCGGGAGGAGAACGATGACGCGTTCTGCGACGGAGGCCGCTTCCGAGACCATTGAAATGCTCTCTCCGGTCACCAGAACCAGTTTGGAAATCCCTAAAATGGCGGGGACGATTCCTTCGACATTCATGCGGTTGGCCAGGACAAGCAGTCTGCAGAGGGGGTCCCCCTTCAGGGCTTTCTCCAAAAGGGATTCCAAGTTTTGGGAAGTCCGCCGCGAGCTGGTGACCAGCATCTGAAATCCCCTTGCCCGTGTTTCCGCTTTGACTTTTTCGAGAACCTTCGAAAAGGACTCGGGAATCCATCGGAACTCTTCTGTGTCTCCTCCGACAAGCAGCCCGAGGAAAGGTGTTGCCGGCCGCCCGATCCGCTCTAAAAGACGCGCCCCTTCCCGCTGAACCACCTCGTCGGTGAGACAATGAGGCGCTCCGGATGTCGTCACAATGTTGGATGCCGGCTTCGGGCGGTCATGTTCCGGAATGACGGCAAGATCAAAGAAAGCGGCTCCCGGCAACACGGGGTCCATCACGACGATGCTCCGGGCTCCGTGGTCCTTGGAAAGGATGCGATTCAAAGGCGCAAGGCCCGAGCCGGTCGAGACGATAAAATCGTAACGTGCACGGATGAGACTTTCGTAACTTTCCGGGGTCAGGGCCCACCGGACGCACTTCAAGCATCCCCGGCACCGACGGTTGGACTGAAGACTGAGAAACGTGATCACGGCCCGCCTCCAGGACCGCTTATAGCGGATTTCGAGTTTGTCTTGCGAGGCAACTGTTTTTCCATTTTGGCGGAGGACTTGTTCCAGCGCGGAAGCAACTCCCAGAGACTGGTTGAGATGACCGGCCTTCCCGTCGCTCAAGAGGGCGACGTTGCGGGTGGGGCTCGATTTCCATCGTTTGTGGAACCAGAGCCATTGGTCCGGATATTTCCGAATCATGTGTTCAAGCCGGTCCGCGAACTGCTGAAGTCCCTTCCGGATATCCGCCTCGTCGTCCCCGCTCGAGGCCGCCTGAAGGGGCTCCATGACCTCGATGACGTGATGGGCATGATGGGTCCTGCGGATGAAACAAGGAATCACTTCACAGCCTGTCTTCAGGGCGAATGCGATCGGACCCGGCGCGAATGAGGTCGGCCGGCCAAAGAAACGGACGAAAACGCCGTTCTTCCCCGCATCCTGGTCCGTCAAAATGCCGACGATCCCGTTGTCGCGGAGATGGCGGATGATTTCCCGCGTCATGAAACCCTTTTGAATAACCCGGCAGCCGGTCAGCTCCCGGTAGCGGTCTAAAAGCGCATTGGTCTTTGCAAGTTTCTGTTCGCGCGCCAGGACGTGCAGCGGATGACCCCGCAGGGCGGATGCGACACTTTGAAGTTCCCAATTTCCGAAATGTGCGGTAAGGGCAATCAGTCCCTTTCCTTTCTTCTTGGCCTCATCCAACCGCTCGAAACCGTGAAAGGTCACGTAACGGTCCAGATAGGCCCTGTCCACCTTGGGGAACCGAAGGACTTCAACGCCGGTCTGCATCAGATTCTGAAAGAGACGCCGTTCCATCCGGAGAATCGCCTCCGGGGTCATCTGTGTTCCCAGACAAGCCCTGATGTTCGTATAAGCCACATCACCCCGCGCCCGGAAACACAAAAACATCAGTTCTCCCGCCCGCCGCGCCATCCACAGGGAAAGCCCCACCGGCAAGGCGCAAAAAAATCGCGATAGGGTCTTAGCGAGAAAATAGAGAATCGAGTCGGCGAAGGAGTTCGTTTTCATACTGCGTCACCACAAATTCCACTTTCATGACGACAAGCCTGGTCACAGGCCAAAGATGGAGCTGCTGCAAACGCTCCAAGTCTTTCTCGGTGGTAACCAGGTACGCAGCGCCCGTTTCTTTTGCAATCCGGTCCAACTGCTCAAGGTCCTTCCGCCGGTAGCGATGGTGGTCCATAAATACCACCGTCCGGGCGTTCGGCGAAAGGCATCCTTCGAGAAGGCGCTGGAACGCACTCGGATTCCCGATCCCGCAGAAGGAGATGCAAATTTCTTTCTGAAGCAAAGCAAGGGGAACGTCCTTCCGGGTCCGGGCTTCAAAAAAAAGCTGCACACGGTGTTCCGAATGAAGAATCGGCGTCTCCGGGGCATAAGCCCTTAAAAGACGAACGAGGTCTTTCCATCTTTCCGGATCCCCGTCCGCACGGGTCAAAATCAAAACGTCCGCCCTCCGCAACCCGGCCAATGGCTCGCGCAAGATCCCCCGAGGCAAAACCTTTCCGTTTCCAAAAGGATTGGTGGCATCCACCAAAACGATATCCAGATCCCGCTCAAGGCCCCGATACTGAAAACCGTCGTCCAAAACGACGGCGTCCTTTCCGTCGGAAAACGCTTTTTCGGCAAGGGATGCGCGGTTTTTCCCGACCCAAACCGGAATCTCCGGGAGGGCCTCGCGAAGCTCCAGCGCTTCATCCGACAAATCCTGACTCAAATTTTTGTAGCCCCGCAACAGGACCACGGGCTTTTTCCCCCTGGAAAGGAGAACTCTTGCAAGCCATTTCACAAAAGGGGTCTTCCCCGTTCCCCCCATCGTGAGGTTTCCGACGCTGATGACAACCAAGGGAACCTTTTTTGTTTTAAAAAATTTTTT
>JBDRBD010000161.1:0-9540 GCA_043823025.1 Candidatus Omnitrophota bacterium
CTCGACATAATTTTTGAAGCGCCTTGAAACAATCCCCACCTTCTCCAAACGGTCAATCTCTTGAAATGTCCTGTCGAGCGACAACTTGTCTTCGACTCTGAAATAACGCCCGCCCGTCTGGTCGGCAATGGCTTTCAACGCGGGCTCATCCAGTTGATTCAGTACTCGTACATACTTCTCCTCCGCCAAAATGTCGTCGCCAGCCGATTCATCCTCAACTGGATAGAGGCTCATCCCGGTTTTTCCCGCTCCAATGGTGTAGACTTTGACCCCAAAATATTTGGCCATCTGCGCAGCAGTCATGGGGTCTATCTCGCCCGCATTGTTGATGCCATCGGTTAAAAGGACGATCACTTTTGTCTGCGCATCAGAATCCTTGAGGCGGTTCACGCCGCTCGAAATGGCCAATCCAATCGCGGTCCCGTCTTCAATCATGCCAATCTGAACCGTATCCAAGAGACGCTTCAATTGTTCGTGATCCAGTGTCAGAGGACATTGGGTATAGCTGTTGGCTGCAAAGACCACAAGTCCAATCCGGTCCCCTTTTCTCTGTTGAATGAACTCCTTTGCAGCCCCCTTTGCGCCTTCCAGGCGGTTCTTTGGCAGGAAATCAAGAGCCTTCATGCTGCCTGAAACATCGAGCGCGAGGACCAAGTCAATTCCTTTATCACGAATTTCCTCAATCCCCTCGCCCCGCTGGGGCCGCAATAGGGCCAAGGCGATTAAAATAAGAGCCAAGGACCTTATCACAAGGAAAATGGCCCGCTGAGGAAAGGAAAAAGTACTGGGAGATTTGATGAGGGAAAGGCTCGAAAAATGAAGGCGCGGCTCTTTCCCGATCTTGTTTTTTGCATAAAGGATCAGAATGACCAGGATGACGGGGAACAAAATCAAAAAAATTGGAGCTGCGATCCGAAAGGGATTTCCCATGGTCACGTCACCGGATTGGAAGGAGCCGCTTCTTTGTAGCGGATGATTTCTTCCGAGTCCCGCAACATCATTTCAAATTCTTCCTGCGATGCCTTACGGTCCGAAAATTTGACAAGATCTGCAACCGTCAGAATCTGACGGACCCCCTCGGCAATCGCCTGACAAGGCCGATATTGCGTCATCTGCTGGTGCAATTCCGTCGACGTAAGATCAAGCCTCAGCGGGTCAAATTGTCTTGCAAGATAGTGGCGGAGAATTCTGGTCAACATCTCATAGTGGCCGGCGAAAGGCGCTTCTCTCCCGTGTTTTTTCTTAAAGGCATGGAGTTCTCGAAGCGCGGCGATTGCAGGGTCTTCTCGAGAAATTCTGGGAACAGGTTTCGGCATGAAACGGATGAATCCGTAACTCCCCAGAAAGAGGATGCCAATCGCAAAAAGGGCAAGGCCTGCCTTTTGGAACACCTTCCAAAACCGACTCTCTCCCGGAGTCTTCAGCCTTTGAATATCCAGCGTCTCCGGCATTCCCTCACCTAAAATGCTCTTCACTTCAATTTCAATGGATTGTATTGTGACAGTTCGCCGTGTCCCCATGCCGGAACTTTCATAACGTTCTGTAGGGGACGTAGACTCGGGAATGGACTTTTGTCGATAATCGGTGTAAGGAATCTCAAGAGCAGGAATTTTCCAACGACCCAGTTTGAAAATGGTAAGTACATACTGTCTCCCTTCCGACACCTGATCACCCGCTTCGCGTCTCGGCAGGGGCCTGTACCGCTTCATTTCAAAAGGAGCAAAGTCTGCATCGTCTTCTTTTGGAAAATCAATGAGAACGCTCGATGAATGTGTCGTCTCAAGCTCATAAATAATCTCGTCTCCGACCGTGATGACTTCTTTATTGACGCGCGCAGAAATGGAAGGGGGCTTCGCAAAAGCATCGTGGGAAAAGATGCAACTCCAGAGCAGAATGAAAAAAAGGGTCTGTTTCATGCGGCATGCAGACCTTGCCTTCTTTGGCGCATTCTGAAAAACTTCATCAGAGGTTGCACATAGGGTTCTCCGACGGTGATAGGAATTGCATCCAGACCGATTGCAAAAAATTTCTCAAAAAGCTCCGTCGTTCTCACCCTGGCCCTTTTTTCGAAGTCCTTGACAAGGGCGCCATGAAAAGTATTGAACACCTGAATTTCGCCGGTTTCCGCATCTTCAAATTCCACAAGACCGGCCTGCGGCAAGACGCTCTCACACCGGTCCTGAACCACGATACAGATCGTGTCGTGCCTTTTAAAAGTAATGCGAAGGAGTTTCCAGAAATCTTTGGCGATGAAGTCGGAAATGATAAAGACGATGCACCGGTGCGGGATCACCCGATTTAAGAACTTTAATGCAAGATTGATATCGGTTCCCTTTCCCTGGGGATTGAAATAAAGTAAATCTCGAATGATCTCAAGAAGATGGAGGCGTCCTTTTTTGGGCGCGAGATATTTTTCAACGCGGTCCGAAAAAAGCAGAAGTCCGATTTTGTCCTGATTATGGAATGCCGAATAGGCCAGGAGAGCCGAGATTTCAGCGGCAAATTCCCTTTTTGTCCTATCCGTGCTCCCGAAGGCGCTGGAATTGCTGAGATCCACCAAGAACATGATGGTCAGCTCTCTTTCCTCGACATACCGTTTCGTATAGGCACGGTTCATTCGAGCCGTCACATTCCGGTCGATGGAGCGGATGTCATCGCCGACCTGATATTCCCGGACTTCGGAGAACTCGATGCCTCTCCCTTTGAAAATGCTCTCGTATTCTCCTGCAAAGAGGTCCGTCACGAGGCGTTTCGTGGTGATTTCGAGCTGGTGGATATGTTTAAAAAATTCCTTGGGGATCACGGGACAGGCACGCCCTCAAACAACTTTTGAACGACGTCTTCCGAACGGATGTCCTCGGCCTCCGCTTCATAGGTGATGAGAATCCGGTGACGCAGTACATCCATTCCAATGGCCTTAATGTCCTCCGGGGTAACATAAGAGCGCCGCTTCATGAAGGCATGGGCTTTGGCTGCGATGTTCAAGTTGATGGAGGCCCGCGGAGAGGCTCCGTATAAAATATATCCTTTCAGATTAAGATGATACTGTTCGGGATCGCGGCTTGCTGCGACCAGATTCACGATATATTCCTTGATGCGGTCATCCATATATACCTCACTGACCACTTCCCGGGCGCGAATGATTTCCTGCGGCGAAACCGCTTTATTGACGACGATGGGGCGGAGGCTTGTCATGCGGTCCATGATGACCCTTTCCTCTTCCTTACTGGGATAAGTAATTTTCAGCTTCAGCATGAACCGGTCAACCTGAGCTTCCGGAAGCGGATAGGTTCCTTCCTGTTCGATCGGGTTCTGCGTTGCAAGCACGAGGAACGGGTCATCCAGCTTGAAAGTATTTTCCCCGATGGTCACCTGGCGCTCCTGCATCGCTTCCAAAAGCGCACTCTGCACCTTTGCGGGGGCGCGGTTGATTTCGTCCGCAAGGATGATATTTGCAAAGATAGGGCCTTTTTTGGTGCTAAACGCACCGTCCTTCGGACTATAGATCAACGTTCCGATGAGGTCGGCCGGAAGAAGGTCCGGCGTAAACTGAATTCTTTGAAATTTCGTATCAATGGCCTGGGAAAGAGTTTTAACAGAGGCCGTTTTGGCGAGGCCCGGGACGCCTTCGATGAGGATATGACCATTTGCCAGAAGGCCTATGAGAAGTCTTTCAAGAAGATATTTTTGACCAACGATGACCTTTTCCATTTCTGAAAACAGCTGCGGAATAAATGCGCTTTCCTTGTCGATTTTTTCTTTAAGAGGTCCGAGGTCCTGTGCCACAAACGCCTCCTTCCTGAAATGTTCTGTGCCGCACCTAACTTTTGATTCTATCGTTAGTTACATTATATCACAAGGTACGAAAATATTCAAGCAAGATTGGTACGGCAAAAGAGGGTCAGGAAGGTTTGGGATAACGGTTTTTGACCCAATGAAAGGCTTGCTCTTTGGAAAGGATCTCCCCCTCCAGTTGGCGCTCATAGAGTTGTTCAAGGATTTCCCCGATAAGAGGCCCCTGTCGGAAACCGAGCGCCAGGAGATCGCCGCCTGTTAAAAGGGGTTTCGGCCGGATTTCCTCTTGGCTGTACTCTTCGAGTTTCTTTTTGAGAAATTCCCAATTTTCAAGATTACCGTGGCTGGAAGCGCAGTCAATCCGATGCAGCTCCAGTTCTTCCAAAAAAGTCTCGCGCTGGAGAAGGCGTTTGAGTTTTGCAGGCCGCATGTTCTGAACTTCCCGGAAACGCATGTGGTTTTCGATGCAGGCCACAATCTGCATTTTTTCTTCGTTTGAAAAACGAAGGCGTGTCAGAATTTCCTCCGCCAGCTCCGCTCCGATCTCGGCATGTTCATTGAAACGAATCCGGTCTGACATTTCATAGGTCAACGGTTTTCCGACATCATGAAGAAGCGCTGCAACAGCAAGGACAATAGAAGGGTGCTCAAGTTTTTCCAGCATTAATTTCGTATGCACAAAGACGTCCCCTTCCGGATGAAACGCCTCCGGTTGTTCCACCCCCTTCATTGCTTCTACTTCTGGAAGAATGACCTTGAGGAGAGCACTTTCGCTCAGAAGCTCCAATCCTTTTCCTGCGCCCGGCCGCGTCAATAGCTTCACGAGTTCGTCCCGAATCCGCTCCTTACTCACCACCTGAATCTCCGCGGCAAGCCGCTTGACCGCTTCAAACGTTTCTTTCTCAATTTCAAAGGAAAGAGTGCTGGCGAAACGGACAGCCCGAAGAAGCCGAAGTTTATCCTCCCGGAATCGCGCGGTGGGATCGCCGATGGTCCGTATCCGCCTTAGCCGAATATCCTCCTGCCCCCCCACATAATCGAGAATTTTATCCTCGAGGGGATCGTAGAAAAGACCATTCACGGTGAAATCGCGGCGCAGGGCGTCCTCCCTGGCGTCCGCAAAACTTACCGAGTCGGGCCGCCGGCCGTCCGAATAGGCGCCTTCGCTCCGAAACGTGGCGACTTCAAAAGCAATCCCTTCGAGAACTACCAACATCACACCAAATTGTACACCGACCGGAACCGTCCTTGAGAAGAGATATTGGACTTTTTCGGGTGAGGCCGAAGTGGCCACATCGAAGTCTTCCGGGAGGCGGCCCATCACCATATCACGGACAGAGCCTCCTGCAAAGTAGGCCTCGTGGCCGGAGTCTCGAAGGCGGCGAACAATCTGAATGGCAAGTTGTTGTTTTTCGGTCATCCTGTGCGGCCCATGAAAATTGGTCAAGAATCTTTCTAATGAAATCGAGAGTATTGTACCACCAAATGGCCTGCGAGGAAACAGGGGATGCCGGGCAGGTGAAAGGTCAGGGGAGTTTTCCGAAACTGCGATCGAAATTCCGGTAGCCGACCGCTTCAGAAACATGATGCGTCTGGACCGTTTCGCTTCCCTCAAGGTCTGCGATGGTTCTTGCAACTTTCAACACACGGTCATACGAGCGCATGCTTAATCCTAATTCTTGGATGGCAAGACGAAGGAGTTCCTGCCCTTCCGCCGACGGGACGCAATAATCGGCCACCTCCTGCGGCGTTAACAAGGCATTGCAGAAATGGGAGGTTTGGTCCCGATACCGCTGCTTTTGACGCAGCCGCGCTGCGAACACGCGCTGGCGGATCGCCTCAGAGGTCTCGCCATTCCCTTCCTGCACCATCTCCTCGTATTTCAGGGGAGGAATATCCAGATGAATGTCAATCCGATCCAGCAGGGGCCCTGAAACGCGGGAGCGGTACTGTTCGATTTGGGCAGGACTACAGCGACACGCTATCTTGGGATCCGTAAGATGACCACAGGGACATGGATTCATCGCGCAAATAAGAATAAAGCGTGCGGGATAGGTGATAGAGGACTCGGCTCGAGCAATGGTTACATACCCTTCTTCAAGCGGCTGGCGCAACACCTCAAGCACATGGCGCTTGAATTCCGGAAGCTCGTCTAAAAACAGCACTCCGCGATGTGCCAAGCTGACTTCACCCGGTTTCGGATGAGCCGTCCCGCCTACAAGGCCCGCGTCGGATATCGTGTGATGAGGCGCGCGAAATGGCCGGGTCGTCACAAAATGGCGCTTTTGAGTCAGAAAACCGCACACGCTGTGAATTTTTGTTGTTTCAATCGCCTCTTCCAGGGTGAGACGGAACAGGATCGTTGGCAGTCTTTTTGCCAACATGGTCTTTCCGGCGCCTGGCGGCCCCACCAAAAGAATATGATGCCCACCTGCCGCAGCGACTTCCAGGGCTCTCTTGGCGTACACCTGCCCTCTGACATCCCGAAAATCAAGTCCCTTGAATGCGCCATTTTCTTTCCAAAGTGTTTCTACGTTGACATGCACCTTCCGGCATTTTAACTCTCCCCGTAAAAAGCGGACTGTCTCCATCAATGTCCCTAGGGCATAAACGGAAATATCCTGAACAATGGCGGCTTCTCGGCCATTCCCGGACGGAACAACGAAATTTTTTTGTGGTCCCTTCCCAACAGAAGCAGCCCTCGGCAAAACACCGGAGATAGGCCGAAGGGCCCCATCCAGGGAAAGTTCCCCGCAAAAAACATATTCAGATAAGGTCTCCGCCGAAAGCTGACCTGTTGCCTGGAGAACGCCCAGGGCAATCGGAAGGTCAAAGGAAGGTCCTTCTTTTTTCACATCGCAAGGCGCCAAATTCACGGTGATTCGCTTCAGGGGAAATAGGAATCCCGAATTTTTCAGTGCACTTCTTACACGATCCACGCTTTCGCGGATCGCAGCATCAGGGAGTCCCACAATTGAAAAACTGGGAAGCCCATCGGTGATATCCACTTCAACATCGACCGGATAGCCGTCAATTCCCAGGACGCCCACCGAAAAAAGCTTGGCCAGCATATCCTCCCCCGTCAGAAAATGGCGTTCGGAATCGTTTCGACCTTCAAAGGATTTCCTTTTGAATCGAAGAGAATGGCGACCACGTCGATCCGGATTGCCATTTCCCTTGCCTGCTTTTTCATGTAATACTGCGCGAGTCTTTGTAAATGCTTCCGTTTTGTCCTAGAAATCTGCTCCCTGGGAAAACCGAACGATGTTCCTCGACGGCTTTTGACTTCGACAAAAACGATCTCTTCTCCTTCTTTGGCAATGAGATCCACCTCGCCGAAGCGGCATCTGTAGTTCTTTTCGAGGATTTGGTACCCTTGACGCTTCAGTAATTTTACCGCGAGCGATTCGCCGAGCTTCCCGAGGCGTCCCCGGTCAGGAGTCCATTTCGTCATGAACATCCCGAAAAGCCTCCAAGACAACACCGTTCAGTTGTTCCTTTGTTTCGTCGTTCAAGGGAGTAACCGTTTCATACCACTGTCCATTTTTTCCTTGCTGTCTCGGCATGCCCACAAAAGTTCCGTTTTTGCCTTCAACGACCCTAAAACCTCTCACCAAAAGCGTCCCGCAGACCGAAACATCGCAGAAGGCCTTGGTTTTACTGTCTGTGTCCAACTTCCGGATCCCAGCTACTTCGAGACTCAACCGATTCATGTGAACCTCCCCTTAGAAAGAACAACGTCAGCTTCACCTGCCTCCCAACCTTCGAAGCTTCTATCCTATAAGACGTAAAGTAGTTGAAATTTCTTGCAACAATTTTCATTTTTCCTGGTTTATTCCGCTTTCTTTCCCCATCCTCCGGCCTATCCTTTTCGGCATCTCTTCCCCCGTTCCCCTCCCCTTGAGCGATTCATACATAATGATGAGACTCCGCGAAGCCGCCGTATCAAAAACCCATTTGAAGCCAAAAAGGATCCCGAGGATGAGACACTGCATAAAATAGTTCGGGGAAAAGAAAGACAGGCCGATGCAGAGAAGCGAAAGAAAAAGCCAGAGATACTTCTTGCCCGCCGCTCTGGTTCTTTTTCCCGCTGCAAGGGACGCGGCCTTTGCACACCAACCGGCAGGCGGAATGTGCAAAGGGTCAAAGCGGAGGCCGCGGCGGGCCTCCTGGGCCAAAAGCAAAGCACCTAAACAAACCCAGCAGGAAAAAAGGTGTGAGGCAATACTCTTTTCTTCCTCCCCTTCCAGCGCTCCGCACAGGTACTGCCAAAGCGCTTCTCCAGAGGGACACCCCGCCCCTTCCGGAGGAATGGAAGTGTTTTTGCTGAGTCTCATCTTTCGGTTCTTTTCAAACGGTTGGAACATTTCTTGTACCAATAATAAAGACGTAAAAAAGTCTTGGTTTCTTGCATTAAATTTCTCCCGTTCGTTTGCGAAGAAGCATTCCCATCTTCGCCTTTGCGCGCTGAATCACGCTTGAGACTGTTCCAATGGGGAGTTTGAGCAATTCAGAAATTTCGGCATGGGTCTTTTCTTCCATGAGATGGAGACGGAGGATGCAGGATTCCTTTTCCGAAAGGGCATCCAAAATCTCAGTGAGGGCCGCTTGGAGGGACTTTTCATCGAGGAGCTCCCGAACGCCTTTCTCTGCAACAGGAAGGAATGCTTCAAGCGTCAGTCCGCTTTGCGCCGCGTCGAGGGACTCTTCAAGCGAAATCAGCTTCTGCCGGAGTTTTCCTTCCCGCCGCATATAATCCACCGCGATTCGGTAGGAAACGACGGCAAGCCATCCATCCAGTCTTTCGATGTTCCTCGCTTTTCGCAGGCCCTTTTCCCATAGATGCGAAAAGACCTGCTGAAAGACATCTTCAGAGTCTTCTTGGCTGTGGGAGAATTGATGGCGCGCAAAGGACCGTTCAACGGCCCAATAGACAAGACGGGAATAGCGCTCGACAAACGCTTCCCATGCGGAAGGATCTTTCTGAAGGCATAACCGAACAAGGCGCTGCATGTCGTGAATCACGCGGATTGGCTATTCTTTGTTCGGCTCCGTGAAGAGGTATTTTATCCGAAGAAAAGCCGCCTGTCAAGAGCGGAAGTCTACCTTGAAGAGGAAGAACTAAGATGCAATACGACGTCCTTGAAGTCCTCGTAGCGCAATTTCGCCCGTGCGTTTTGAGGAGAGGTTATCTTTCCTGTAGTCCTGTCGAAAAAGCGCACATCTTTCATCTCCTGCATCAACACCTTATGCCCCTGCCGGTCCTGGGAAAGTAAATAAATGCCCTGAGAGAGCCCCAAGACATGCCGGAATCCCTCATTGTCTTTCTCGGTCAAAAACAGCAAAACTTCTTCATCCGCCCTGAAAGCAAAAGGAGCCTCTGTTTTCTTTCCGTCCGGACCGCGTTCCTGCACAATGTGCATAATGAAAAGTTCTTTTTCGCCTAAATTATTCTTCAGGTATTCATCGACCTTAAAAGCAACAATGGCGTAAAGGGCCTCGCCTTTTGGGCCGGGATGAAAATGGAAATATTCACTTTTTCCGGTCACAATCGTATCGGCCCTGGAAACCATTTCCTCCGTCGTCATCTGCGGAAGGATGAGTGCGTTAAGCGCCGGGGCGCTGAAGAAAATGAAGCAGGTAAAAACGAGACCGATTGCCATTTTCTTCATGGGCTCACCTCAAATGAAATCCAGACTTACGATGCGTAGCGCTCGTAAGTCTGTGGTTGAATTTGACCCAGCA
>JBDRBD010000162.1:0-13258 GCA_043823025.1 Candidatus Omnitrophota bacterium
AAGGGAAGTATCTCATTGCGATCCTGAAAGCCAAGTCCACCGAAGGGACGCACAATTATTTTGAGTCAATTCCTCTGAATGCCGGGCCAGAATCGCGGGGCGCAGTTGTCGGTATGCGGTATGTTTCTAAGAACACAAACAATGTCATGTCCCCGAAAGGCGATAAAGTGATGAGAGATGCCAAGGAAGAACCCCTCAAGGCCCAGAATCACGCATACAGATTAGCATGGACTGATGCCGAAAGGACCGCAATTCAGCAGACCCGATGGGGCCGTGATTCGGACCAGATTCTCAGCGGGAACATGCTTTATACGCAGGCCACTGCACGCACACTTGGGGATGTGGAAGTTGCAGTGACGCACCTGACAGACAATCCCTGGTTCAATGTGGAACGGCCCAAGACATCGGATGATGGAGACACCGTGCGCGTTGCAACGACGCGGCTTTCCTCAAAAGCCGCTCGGGAACAGGGCGCGGATCTGTGGGTTGAAGTAGATGACGTAAGACGCAGTGAAGTCATGAAGACGGTCGAGGCGGTCGCCGAGCGGATCATGGCGGATGAGATCCAAGCCTTCACCCAACCACTCTCCAAAGCTGTCCTTGGGTCAGATCAGACCGGGACCATCGTTGTCTACGAAGAAGCGCTCAATAATCTGACGATCGCCCGCCAGATAGAGCTTCTGGCGAGGCAACTTGGGGTAGCGGGATCCGGCATTACCTTTAGCCTTGTCTCAACATCGGGAGCTTCCGAACAGGAAATCATCAAAGGGGTTCTTGAGGACTCAAGCGGCGCCGTGGATCTTAGCGGTTCTTTCAAAACCGCTGTCATTGCAGGCAAAGGCGTGGATGTTTCGGACCCCAAAGCGGTACGTCAGGAATTAGAGAGTAATCGGAACCTTCCAGTTCTCGAACTTATTGCTCCGGAGGACGTTGTCTCTGCTTATAAGGTCGCAGAGGTCAAGCTCTATGCCGCGCTTGTCTCAAGAAACCCGGCAAAAGGCGAAGAAGGTATTGCGAATGGGGCCCAAGCAGTTTTGGAAATGGTTGAGCTCTTTGGGTTGGATGCAGGCGCGAGAGACAGGCTTCTTGCAGAAAGCATGAAGGACTTTACCGTTGCCGTCCAGGAGGTTGGACAGCAACTCGAAGATTTTGACAACTTTTATCGAGCAAACCGCGGCGCATAATGGCGTGAGTCAAGTGTAACGTTGTGCACCCCGACCAAGGGGCGGGCAAAGTCTCACGCCCGCCCCTTTTTCTTCGACGTCGTAAAGACACCGGGAAAAATTCAAAACAAGAACAGAAGGAGAACTGAGTAATGCGTAAGATGAGCACCTTGAAGCGAAAAATTTTCTTCCTGTTATCTTTCCTCATTGTTTTTCCCCTTATTTTCCCAGCCCCACTCATGGCATCTCTCAATACCCATTTAAGAGCCCCGGCCACCGCAAAAGACGGCGCAGACCGCATCATCCAGGATTTCCGCCAAGATGCTGCCCGGGACGGCGGCATCCGCGCGGAGGTGTTGACGCGGGTGGCGAATGCGGTCCGGCGGTCGATTGCGGGCGGGAATTGGAAAGATAAGGTTTCGTCCGAAAAAGACACACGCAATTTGATTAAAGGAATCGCAGCGGGGCTTAAGGATAAAAAGACAGTTGATGTGGTCGTGGGGGTTCCATTTCCATTCCTTGCAACAGCGGGGAGAACCATCCGAAATTTGGAAAGGCAGGGTGTTATTTCCAAAGGACAAATTCATCTTGCTGCACAGGACATGTCTGCCAGACCCCCAGATGCCAAGGGCGAGGCCTATACAGGAACCGTTACCTACAAAATGCTTCAGAGTCTCGGCGTGACACATGTTATTTTGGGGCATTCGGAAAGGCGCCATGGCGAGAGGCAGGGGATTAGGGAATCCAATGAGGTCGTGAATGCCAAAGCAAAACTTGCTTTAGCTAGCGGTCTTACTCCGATTATCTGTTACGGGGAAACATTGGACGAGCGGGAAGCGGGGAAGACGGATGCGGTCCTCCAAGAGCAGTTACAGGGAAGCTTGACCGGCTTTACGGCCGACGATATAGCCAAAAGCGTCCTTGCGTATGAACCAGTTTGGGCGATAGGAACCGGGAGAACCGCAACGCCCGAGATGGCGGATGAGGCGCAACTTTACTCGCGGGGCGTCCTCTATGATATGTTTGGCGACACTGGCGAAAGTGTGGCGAGTGAGACGCGGATCCTGTACGGGGGCAGCATGAAGCCGGATAATGTTGCAGGACTTATTGCCAAACCCAATGTGGATGGCGGCTTGATCGGAGGAGCGGCCTTAAAGGCTCCTGACTTCCTCGGAATCATCGACGGCATGGATGCCTTTGAGCGATCCAGAGCGGTCGCCGACGGGGGTGAAAAATCAGTTGTTCGGACTGAGGATATGCAATTGCCGGCGCAGGTCATGGCTAGAGTCATTCGAATCAGCCGGCCGGAGAAGTTTAACGCGGCCAATAACCAGGTCCTCGACGCGCTCGAGCAGGCCTTCGCTGCTGCCGAGCAAGACCCGACCGTAGAAGTGATTGTGCTCACCGGGGAAAAAGGCGGAGGAAAAACCCAAGCCTTCATGGCCGGGGCGGATATTTCCGTCTTTGAAAATATCACGGCAGAGAAGATGCGCACATTCATCGCGCGCGGGCAGAAATTGATGAACAAGATCGATGCGTGCAAAAAGCCGGTGATTGCCGCGGTCAACGGACTTGCCTTGGGCGGCGGGCTTGAGCTTGCGCTTACGGGGCGCTATATCATCGCAGTCGAGAGTGCCAAGTTGGGGCTTCCGGAGATTACATTGGGGATTATGCCCGGATGGGGCGGAACACAGCGGTTGACGCGGAAAGTCGGACCCAAAAATGCGCTTCCTTTGCTTTTAAACGGGACTGTCATCGGTGCCGCGGAGGCCAAGAGAATAGGTCTTATCGATGAAGTGGTGGCGGATGAGGCGGCGCTTTGGGCGCGGGTTAATGAATTGGCAGCCAAACCCTCGCAAATTCCAGAACGGGAAGGTTGGGATAAGAGAAGGGCGTCGCAGATGTCTGAGTTGATGAGTACATTCAACGATCCGAATGTTGCAGCCATAAAGGAAGGGCGCATTCCTTCTAATGCAGTAATCCCGGAAGGTGCGCAGCAGATTGCTGAGGACCGGGTGGCCGCCGCCAAAGAAATTCTGACTGCGGTCTGGGACGGTTATTTCAAAGGAGTGGAAGTAGAGGGGATGGATATAGGGTTGAGGCGTGAGCTCGATGGCATCTGTCAACTTGTCGAAAGTTCAGGCGGTGTGCGTGGTGTCCGGGCCTTCGTCAATAAAGAGAGGCCTCCCCAAATAACCCTCTTGCCATCCGCCGCGGCCCAGGACGGCGCTTCACGCTCTTTTGACGAACTGCTTGAGCGCGCTAAGCCGAACTTGCCTGTTGACGCTCTGTCCCAACTGGCATACGTGGTGCGGGAAAAAACAGGGGTGAGGATCCGTTTTGCGGCTGGGGGCGGCGCCGAGGGCGTAGAGATTAGTCGTCGTCCAACTCCACAAGACGTATATGACGTTCTCCATGACCCCCGCGTAGATGATGCCGCAGTCCTTAAAGCGGTCAATACATCGTCCAAGATCCCCGGTGACATCAAGGACATAATGCGCGCTTGGCTCGAGGAAAAGGCTTCCGCCCAGGACGGCGGCGGGAAAAATGCGCTTTCCGAGTATGCGCCCGCCAGGATTAACGAGGTCTTGACCGACGAAATCCGCGCACTTTCCGGGGATCTGAACCCTATGGTGTTGGGATCCCAGCGCAAAGGCACAATCGCCGTCTATGAAAGTGCCTTGGACAACCTGACAACCGCCGCGCAGATTGCACGGCTGGCAGGACTTTTGAGAGAAGCAAATTCCAATATCGGATTCAGGTTAATTTCCACATCGGGAGATTCTGAGGAAGCAATCATTGCGGCCGTTCTCAAAGATTCCAATGGCGCTATCGATCTTACTGGTGCTTTCCAAGCCACCGTCATCGGGTCTACGGATGGGGAAACGCTGGTTGCTCCCGAAACAATCCGTCAAGCTTTAGAAGGCCAAGGGGTTCCGCTTCTTGAGTTGGTTGCGCCCCTCGATGTCGTGAAGGCGTATCAGAATGCGAAGGTCAGTCTTCACGGATGGCTGGTCTCAAGAGTTCCGGAGGATGGGGAAGCCGGCATCGTCAATGGTGCAGAGGCTCTCTTGAAGCTTTTGAATCATCTTGCGGTTGTGGAGGCCGGAGGGACGACGGTCCCGGTGGAATTGACCATGACCGCCCAGAAGGTTTCCGCGGAACTTGAGGAAATCGACAGGTTCTACCGTGAAAACCACGGTGTGTAGTTTTAAGAAGTATCGCGTTGTGCACTTGTGGGGGCGGGTGTAGGGCTCGCCCCCCTTTTACTTTAAGGAGAAATGAGAGATGTGTCGTACAGCCGCCTTGGGCTGTAAAGTTTTCTTGGCGTTTTTCCTTCCGATTGTTCTCTCGCTTGCTTTCCCAGCCCCACTCATGGCATCACCCGTTCTTCATTTAAGAGCCCCGGCCACCGCAAAAGACGGCGCGGATCGGATTATTCAGGATTTCCGCCGAGATGCTGCCCGGGATGGCGGGGACAGGGTTATTCAAGTTGAAGATAAGCTGATTGAAGGCAAAGGGGTGGTAAGATTTCTCCGCATCAACCGGCCGGAAAAGTTCAACGCGGCCAATGAAGAAGTTCTTGATCAGCTTGAAGAGGCCTTTTCGGAAGCCGAAAACGACCCCAACGTGAAAGTGATTGTGCTCACCGGCACGGGCGGGAAGGCCTTCATGGCCGGGGCGGATATCTCTGTCTTTGAGGGCATCACCGCTGACAAGATGCGCGCATTCATCGAACGCGGGCAGAAACTGACGGACCAGATTGACTATTCCAAAAAGCCGGTGATCGGCGCCATCAACGGGCTTGCCTTGGGCGGGGGGCTTGAGTTTATGCTGAGCACCCACTACACCGTTGCCGTCAAAAGCGCCAAGTTCGGCGCGCCGGAGATTACGTTGGGGATTATCCCCGGATGGGGCGGAACGCAGCGTCTGACGCGAAAAGTCGGGCCCAAAAATGCACTTCCTTTGCTTTTGAACGGGGCGATTATCGGGGCCCGAGAAGCCGAGGAAATCGGTCTTGTCAATGAAGTGGTGGAGGATGAGGCCGCACTCTTGGCGCGGGTCGAAGCGATCGCGGCGGATCCTTCGCAAATCCCGGCGCGGAAGAATTGGGACAGCATCGCCGCCCCCCAGAAATTTGAACTGGAAAAAATGCTTGATACGCCTGCCATCCAGAGTATGCTCTTTGTCTCCCCGAAGATTCCGTTCGGAGCGGAATTCCAGAGCGGCACGGAGCAGATTGTGCGTGACCGGATGGCGGCGGCCCGGGTCATTCTGGAAGCGGTCTGGAGAGGCCACGCCTGGGGGATCTTGCGGGGCTTAGAGGCGGAGCGGGACGGTATTGTCGCACTTGTTGAAAGTGAAGGGGGAAAGCGCGGCGTCAGGGCATTCGTGAATAAAGAAAGAGCTCCCGCCATAAAATTTTTACCCTCCGCAAAAGCCGCAAGAACGAAAGAGAAATGGACCAAGGCCTGTCCAGCCCTCTCCGCACCTGTCAGTATCAGAGCCAGGCGGCAAGCCCGCGGCAATATTGGAATGCTTCATCCGACACGGGAAAGCGCTGGGCCAAAGACAGTCGTCATCAACGCCGATGCGTTTCTCGACGGGCCCGACACGCTTCTTGGAATTCAAAGTTACCTTGAAAGTTTGGGAATTGGAAGTAGACAAGAAACTGTCGAAAAGAGCAGGGTAAAGCTTTATCTGAGTGTTCCTGGGGGCGTGACAGAAGATGAAGCAGAGCATTATGTGGATCAGCTCCTTGCGAAAGCCAATGAGCTGACCGACGGCGCTATCTTCCTTAGCCGGGCTTCATTTTCAGGAGTTGTCCCGGGCGCAACCTTGTCCCAGGCGACTGAATATTTGAAAGGGCACTTCGGTGTCACAAAAATCGACGCCATTGTCGGGCCCGAGAAGTGGTTAGCCGGTTTTCAGGGGAAAGTCCCTGAGACAAAAGACGCTTTAGCAGTGACCCTCGACCTTTCTCCGGACGCCAATCAGGCAAGCTCAGGCGCCAGTGCCTTCCTTGCTGCGATTGAGTCACTCGCCAAGGGTGGGGTGATTGACGCAGCGCTTGCCCAGGCCATCAACGTCCAAATCCAAAGCGAAAATATGATTCAAGTAACCCCGGCTCCGGTGAGCGGGCAAGTCTCAGAAGATCTTGCAACATACCGTCAAAGGATGAGTCAAGTCTAACGTTGGTTTTGGGGATAGATTCAAACGCATCCCTGCTACGGCCGGGGGCATTTTCGAATCTGTCCTTTTTTGTATTTTGGAGGGGGGGCTTTATAAGCATTCAAAATTAGGTACCCAATCTACCTAGTGGTATATATTATAATTCATTTATTTTCAGTAAGTTATAAAATCAGAACTTAATTAAAGCGACACAATAGGTAGATTTTATACCTTGACAAACGAATAAAGAGATGGTATAATTTATCTAAAGCATCAAAGCTCTTTTAAAAAAAGATAGTGGGGACAATAGAAACAGTTCACTAGATAATAGCAAACCATTCTACTTCGCCCAAGTACTTACGTCTTGGGCTTCGTAGAATGCTCCTCCGGAGCGAAGAGCGAAAGCGTCTTTGCGAAGGAGAGCACCCGTGAGGGTGGGACGTCCGTCTCGCCAAACCTCGTTTGGCGGACGAGACCTCGCCCGCCAGAATTGAAAAGTCTGGCGAGGCGTGGCAAAGCCTTGGGTCTAGTGTCTTGCAGCGTCTAGATTGCCGGGTTGCCTAAAGGAGAACACCTGACCCGGCTTTTTTATTTCAGGCTTGGGGGCTTTGGCTTCCTTCTTCCCAAGGCGAGAGGCGGAGCACTCAAAAAGCCCCCGAGCCGACCTTCTCATGATACGAAAAATTAAATGAGGTGAGACGCGTGATTCAAAAAACAACGAAGCCCTCGATGCGACGGTCCCGTCGGCTTCAGTTCTGGGCAAAAATCACATCAGCCCTTGTCGTTCAGTTCTTTTTCCTTTCCCTCTTTTCACCCGTATTCGCTCTTCCCCAATCCCATCTTCGAACGCCGCCCTTGCGCGCCTCCGACGGGGGCACAAGATTCCTTTTAGATGAGCTGAATAAACTGGACCCGAATGATCCGGCTTTCCAGGAGGGGAGGGCTTTAGCGGAATTGGTCCGCGGCGAACCGGACCTGGGTAAACGCATCAAACTGCTCATAGAATCGGTTGGGCTTTCCAGAGCAACCCTTAAAACGCCTCCCGAAAAATGGCTTCCGATGCTTGCCATAGCACTCTCCCATGAGCCAGGCGGGGACCCCCTTTCCCTTTATACGGCCGTCGAAAAAAGCCAGGCGGAAATTTTTGCGCAGTGTCAAAGTTGCGGGGTCAGCCTCCTTCATGCGGCCCCCGGCATCGCGCGGACGGAGATTTCCAGAACAGACCTTAATCTTGATCTCATCGGCGCCTTCGCCACGGCGATTGATGCCGTTGTCCAGAATGGCCACATCCGGACGCATCCCGGCACGAAGGAAGTCATGCATTCTGCTTATGCCTTGAGCCGCCTGATGGATGGGCATGTCGTTCGCTATCAACCGGGAGAGCTTCAACAGGCGTTGGACCAATTGCAAGGAGTTGTCGATGCTCCTGCCGCTTCCCAGGGCGAGGCCTTTTTCCTCATGCATGTGCGGGACCAGCATCCCGAAGGAGATCACTTTGTCCAGATCAAAAAGATCGCGCCGGAGTATGTGATTATCATCGACCGCGGCATAGAGCGAACCATTAAACGGGAGGACGTATTAAATGGATGGACCGGAGTTGTCCTTTCCCCCAATCGTGCATTAAAACCCTTTGCCCTCCCGGACCAGGAAGCCCAGGGGATTTTCGGCTGCTGCGGGGTTATCACTTTCTCAGGGAACTACTTCGGCATCCCAAGTGTATTGGATGCGGCGTCTCTTTTGAGTTACCGCGCCCCGGATTCAACGGGCGTTTCGATTTTGGGAGGGCCCGAAGGGGAACTCGGGAGGCGGGTTGAGCTCGGGAAGCCGGGTAAACTCATCGCAACGCTTTATCGGGAACCGTTCAAGGCGGCTCAGCCAGAAGTTGACCGCCTTTCGGTTTTGGAGCAGGTGGCTGCACTCGCTGACGAAGAGGGGATTGACCCCGAGAACTCCCTTGTTTTACTTCCCCCAGGCGCGACCATTGAACAATTGTATGCGGCGGATCGGCAGGGCATCAAAAACACAAGACGGCTTTTTCTTGAGCGCGGGAATCTCGGTAGTCTCGGGGCAGGAGAGCAGGTTGCATTGGATGAAGACTTACAGGTCGTTTCTCAGATCATGGATAAATACGATATCTCCCAGGATATTTTGAAGTCGATGATTCAAGCGGCGCTTGAAGATTTTTTGAAAGGAAAGTTTACAGCTTCTTTTGAAGAACGTTACCGCCCGGCGCTGGAAGGGCTTACGGGGGGAGCGCTCGAGGATAAGAAAAAGGAGCGCGACGGGAAAATCGAAGAAGCCCTCAAGCTTGCCTTGGCTGAATACGACCTGATCTTTGATAAAAAGCTCGCAGGTTCTGTCAAGACCGCTGAAGAAAAAGAAATATGGGACCGGACGCAATCCTATTTGAACGGGTTAAAAATCAATATCTCCGGCGATTTTGATCTGGACCCCATACGGCATTCTTTCCAGGTCCTGGCCGGGAATCTGGTGGCAACTTTCGGGATCACCGGCGCCCCGTCGCGCCTTCACGAAATCTTTGCCCAAAAAATGGCAGCTGCGGCGGAGAAGAAGGAGCCGCAGGGGTCATGGCTTGACTATTGGAAGAGGGAGTATGAGCTGAATTATATCGGAACTGCGTATACCGCTTTGGTGGAATATGCCCAGGAACTCATCATCAAGGAGTTGGGGTCAAAGGGCCCGGAGTACCGGTCTTTGATCCGCCGTATCCAGCATGATGAGCTTGGAAAATTCGGCGGTGTTTTGGCTGATTATTTACCAGTGACTGTGATTGGGCATGGGCGCTGGGGGATGGTTGGCGGCATCACCCTTGAGAACTCCCAGCCCCATTTGGATCACAGGGGTCACCGGGCTGTGGTCGAAAACGGCTCGCTCAATCCGGAGCTTTATTCAATATTACGGAGAGAGCATATTGCGTATTGGAAAGAGAAGGAGGGGATTGAGAATCCTTATCGGTCTGAGAATGATAACGAAGTCATCGTATTTCACGTGGAAATGGACTATGACCGTCTCATAGAAGGTAAACTGACACCGACGACCGATGCCCTTCGAAGAGAAATCGAACACCACGGCATTACCGATCCTGATGAAGTGGCAACCCGGATTGCGATGGTTCGGATGCGGGAAGGTTCCGAAATGGGGGTCGAGGTGTTCAGCCGTCGTAATCCTCTCCGGCGCCTTATCTTTAGCCACAACCGTCCGGTAGCGATTATCGAGCATAACGGCCAGGTCATGGTCTCAAGCGATCAGAACGCTGCTCTTGGGCTTTGGGCCCCCTCGCAGTTAAGAGAAGGGATGGAGGCGATACGTCAGATTGAGGCAGCGGAGACCAAGGCCGTGATAGAAGGAAAATCCCTGGAGCCGTTTAAACGGCAACGGGAAGCCGTTCTCCGGAACTTTACGGCGCGCGCCATTTACCTGGACGGGGAAAATAAATCTGCTCGGATCTGGCGGGAAATCGATCCGGACGGCTCAGTGGCGATCCGGGTGGCGGTTTCGACTTTCGAAGGGAATTCGATCCAGCAGGACTGGAAAGAGGTTGTCATTAATCCCCTCCAGGTCGGAGGCGGCCTTATCGAGCATATTGATGAAATCCCGGGGATTCTGGAGAAAGATGCCCAGAGATACATTACCAGGAGAGGGGTTCGGCTGGATGCCCACAGAGACCCGCACTCGACTCAACTCATTGAAAACGGCCTTCATGTCGAAAAGCTCCAGGAGCGCTTCGGGGAAAGGCTTGAGAAATTAAAGCGGGTTTTCCTGATCGGCGTCGGAAGCTCTATCCGGGATGGCCTTGCGGCAAAACCCGTTTTTGAAACTCTTTTGCCGGGGGTTGAAGTGGTCGTCTATGATCCTGCGGAATTTTTGAATCAAGGCATTGAAACCAATTCGGAGACAGATCTTGCGGTGGCAATTACGTGGTCCGGGACCACCGCTTCCACCATTAAAGCGGTCGATGCCCTCATCCAAAACAACGTCCTGCCGGTAACGATTACGGGAAAAATTCAGAGTGATCTCGCGCGAAAGACAGCGGAACTGGGTGGAGCCATTGATGTTCAGTCCGGCATCGAAGTTTCTGTGTGCACCGTAAAGGGATATGAAGCCATCCTTTATATTTTGGACCTTTTGGCGGTCCAATTGGCGCAAATGAAAAGCCCTGCCAATGACAATTCGTTCCGCTACGTGCGGCAGCTGGCAGAACTGGGAGATGTGGTTCGTAAAGATATGTATGATTCCAAAAACATGCAGGCGGTCGATGCGATTGCGGAGGCCTATGCCCCCTTTAATAAAATTGCAGTCATTGGAGGCTCTCCGGTTACCCAGGAAGGGGAACTGAAGATGGAAGAAGTTCCCTGGACTGTATCTTCCTCTTTTGACTACGCGGACTCAAGCTTTTGGCCGGTAGTCACAGGGAGTCTTGAACGAGGGCTGAGGCAGAACGTGATGGTGATTGTGAATGCGACGGATGAAGGCCGCCTCGAAGAAGCCATGGGGCTCATCCGCAGACTTCAGAAGCGAGGGGTTCGTTTTGTGGTTCAGACCTATCGCCACGAGCACCTGGACGAGATCAAATCTTACACGGACCATGTCTATCTTGTGACCAAAAAATCGCCGAACCTCCAATCGCTTCTGGATGCCCCTTTCTTTTTCCGCCTCGCGGCGAAAGTGGCTTTGGCGAAAGGGATTCCTTATCGCGGTGAAAATAGCGTCAACCAAAGCCGAAACCTTGCAAAATCCGTTACGGTGACCGGCGCGGAAGCCGAAGCTAAAGTGAAAGAACAAACGGGGACTTTGGCGGGCGTTTCCATTTTGAAGGCCCCCGTTCCTCAAGAGACGCTTGATTTGTTCGCTGCGGCGGCTTTGAAGGTGCCGTTCATCGAAAGCTTATCCCGCGCACTCCAATATTTTGCTGATGGCCATTCGTACTTTACGACTCCTCAGATTAAACATCAGGGGTCCAGCCTGCGGGGGAAGTTTGGGAGGGTCCTTCAAAACCTTAACCATATTGTGCTCGTCGCGAATACTGAGTCTGCAAAGAATGCGGCTTTTGCCGCGAAAGATGCTTTCCGTAATCTTGTGGGGGTGAGCGTTACCATTCATACGGGTAAAGAGCCCATTGCAGGGAACCTTGATCCGGCGCAAACATTGGTTTATGCGGTGACGGAATCCGGAAATGACAATGGTGTTTTGGAGTGCCTCCGCGAATATGCCGGAAAAGGTTTTCTTGTCGCGGCAATCGGTGACCTGAACGCCCACGCCTCCCTGGTCAAAGAAAAGCTCAGTGATGCCGGAGGCCTCGTCGTGGAGAAAGGCCTTTCCGATGAAGCGAAATATCCCCTCTATACAACAGCCCTTTATGCGGCGGCATTTGACCTTGCGAGCCGGAAGCTTCCGGGGCATGAGCAAGCGATGAGGGAGGGAAAACAGCTTTCTCCTCATATCCGCCGGGTGGCGAGTGAAACAAGACCTTCGGGGGAACAGACAGACTCAGAAGTGCTTGCGCTTTACAGACAATCACTGGAGCAGTACCATGCGTTCCTTGCGCAAACGGCGGTTGTTTCCGCGGATGTCCTGCGCCGCCAGGATCTCGCAGAAAGAATTACGAAAACCGTTACCGACCTTGCCAAATATGACAAGGTGCATATCATCGGAGGCGGTCAGGCCTATGCCGACGCGCAGGAACTGGCGCGGCTCCTCCGGATGCGCGGAATTTTTGCGGAAGCACAGCTGAATGACTCCGCATGGCACGGGCCGTTGGCTTCTGTGGAGCCGACCCTCTCCAAATTTGCCGATCCGGCGAACCGCGAGGGAGTAAACCTGGATTACAATCCCGACCACTCCACAGGGGATGTCCTGACGATCATTTTGGCGACGGACAGCAAATTCTATAAATCCGCTTTCCTGGACGGCCAGGTGTACGGAACCCGCTACGCGCGGCTCCTTTTGGTGGTGCCGGACCGGTTCCAGGATCTTCCGATTGTCCACGATAAAGTAATCAATCCTTATGAAGTCTTTACGGTCCCGGACACTCCGGACCTTCTCTCCACTTTTGCCACTTCTCCCTTCATGGTGATGTTTGCGGATAAATTCGCCGAGGCAAGGGCTGCTTCCGACGGCGGGAGGAAAAATTTTCTCACCACAAAACTGACATTCCTCGGCGAAGGCCCCGGAGCAGCCGAACTCGCCATGGCGCTTGAGACTGGCGCGGAGTTCGACGCAGAAAGAGTGACATCGGCCGGAGTGATTGCTTTGACGGACGGCATCGCACGCAGTTCAGGCACAACGGATGATTTGCCGCAAACAACCTCGCCCATTGAGCGCAGCTCCGGGACAACGGACGATTTGACCCAGATCACCGGCCGCTCCTCACGGGACGGCGCCGACCGAGCTGGAGATGAATTTGTTAATCCCATGGCAATCACCGGGCAAACGAAACAGATGGCGGAATTTTATGCAGCTGCATTACAGGAGCGCACTTCCTCGCATGTGACAGTTCCAAGAACCACCACATCTATTCCCATCTTTGATATTAAAGGGCTTCCTGAGTTTAGAGAAGGTTCAGAATTTGCAAGAGGCGTGAAGCCGAAGGGGCCCGTGGTTGTTATGAGCTTGGCCCCCCACGCAGCAGCCGGACGGCGGGTCTATTATCTTGTAGCGGGGCTATCCACAGCGATTCATGCGCGTTACAGCGAAGGGCGGGACCAAGTTCCCGCTGTTCTTCTCAATGTGAAAAGGCCATTGCTGATTCCTGAGGCCCAGCAACTTGCCAACCAACTTCCGTCTTTTGTGTGGAAAAATGAATCGGGAACGGCCAGGGACGACGGGGCCAGGACGTTGGGAACGGCAGTCCCGGATGTGATGGAAGCGCTTGCCTTTGATCCGGCTATCGGCGCCGACGGGGC